>CANJQE010000110.1 GCA_947476305.1 Legionellaceae bacterium | reverse complement strand
TACCACCTTACTCTCCTGACTTAAATCCTATTGAAAAGGTATGGGCTAATTTTAAGAGAAATCTCAGAAAAGTCATAAAAAAATGTGGTAGTTTTCGTGACGCAATTACTCAGGCCATGAGGAAAACTTTTCCGGACTAGCTATAACAATAGGCTCCGCGTTTTATCGCCTAAATAACCCAAGCTCAGCTCTAAGCGTTTTAAAACTCTCTGAGCGCTTCTTAGTTTTTCTAAAATGCGCTCTCCTTGTAAATTGCCTCCACTCGCTACAGAGTTGTACTAAGATATTTATAGCGTTTATTTATTGCTACCAATTAATTTGTTTGGCTATAAAAAACTGCGGTGATGGTGTTATAGTTATTTATTGCTTTAATTGACATTTGTCTTGGGAAAAAGCTCTAAGGAGAGGAAAAGATGGTAGGACTAATGCAAAAACTGCTTTTTAATATGATAAGAGACTTAGCTGGAGAAGAAACCTTAGCCAAGATAAAACAGCAAGCACAACTTCCACCCGATCAAGAATACCAAATGAATAATGTGTATTCTGATGAAGAATGGCGACATCTTTTAGAAGTTGCACTCAATGTTTTAGGAATGACAACGGAGCAAGGCGATGAAGTATTTGCTGCCTATTTTTTGAAAGAGACTATTCAACGTTTTCCCACTTGGTTTACTATGTCTAAAAACTCTTATGAATTTTTATCCATTCAACCCACTATTCATAATTGTTTTGCCACTAGCGTCCTTGATAAAGCGTCAAGAGAGGCAATTAATGATAAATTTAAAATTGAGCAATTACCCAATCAACTCATTACCCACTACCGCTCCCCGAACCAACATTGTAATTTATATAAGGCTCTAGCAAAACTAGTGCTTAAACATTACAAGGATGAAGCAGATATTGAAGAAAAAACATGCATGAAACAGGGCGCATCAGAATGTGAAATCCACATTACTTGGACCAGATTAGGGGCAGCTGATGGAAAACAAACCAACATCTGAGGATGATGCATTTTTATTATTTCGCAATAAAATTAATGAAATTGCCGATCATCTCTGTATGGGAGTAAAAGGTGAATTTGATTTCACTATCGTCTTACAAACCAATGATGAAACCTTACAAAAATTATGCTTGCTAATAAATTTTGTTTTAGATTCTGCTCGACGTGCCTTAGGTAATGTGCGATTGCAAAACAAAAAATTGACTGAATTAGATAGTTTGAAATCAGATTTTATTGCAAATATTAGTCATGAATTACGTACGCCATTAACTTTATTATTAGAGCCTTTAGACTTTCTTCTGCACGATCCTAGCCTTAATTTATCGCCTAATCATTTAGATAATTTGCGTCGTATTCAACGAAATGCGGCCCGATTATACCTCTTAGTAAATGATTTATTGGATTTCGCAAAGTTTGATGCAAAACAATTTACTGTTCGTAATTCCCTGCTCGATCTCAACCAGCTTATTATCCAATTAATAGACGATGCTCAAGGTTTTGCTAAGGAGCGAACTATTAACTTAAATTTCAATGGAGCACCTGAGATCGGCCCCATTTTTGGAGATCAACAGCTATGGGAAAAAATCATCCTAAATCTATTAAGTAATGCCTTAAAATTTACACCTGAATACGGACATATTGATATCTCTTTGCAAGAAAAGAATTCCTTACTGACCTTAACAATAAAAGACTCTGGAATTGGGATTGAACAAAAACACCTCATTCATATCTTTGAACGATTTTACCAAATCGACTCATCGAATACTCGTGCATATTCTGGCACAGGAATAGGATTAGCTCTTGTCAAACAATTTGTTGAATTAATGCAAGGTCAGATTAGGGTAGAAAGCCAACCCGGAAAAGGTACTTGTTTTACTGTTACTCTTCCCAAAAACAAGGCAAACAACTTAACACCGCAGGAGGTTTATAGTAGCTCTAGTTCAGAGCAACACAGCTTGACCTCACTTTGGTATTTGAGCCATGACCTCTCAAACACATCTATACCCACTGCAGCACAGGATATAGAAACAAAAAAACCTCTAATTCTCATTGCCGATGATAATGCAGATATGCGTTTCTATATGAAAGTATTATTAGAAGAACAATTTGACATTCTCTTAGCGGAAAATGGAGAACAAGCACTAGAAATTATTCTTTCTTCAAGACCACAGGTTGTATTAACGGATGCCATAATGCCGCGCATGGATGGCTATCAGCTCATTCAAACAGTAAAATCTAATCCCACCATCAAACATATTCCCATGATTTTAATTACGGCTAAAACGGGCGAACGATCAGCCGTGAGTGGCTTGGAAATTGGAGCTGACGATTATCTATCAAAACCTTTTTCACCCCAAGAATTGGTAGCGCGAATCCAAGCTTCTTTACGTACCTTTAATAACTATATTGCCATTGCAGAAACGAACCAGCGTTTAGAAAAAGAAATTGACGAACGTAAAAAGCTCGAATTAAAAAATAACGAATTAACGATGCAATTAGTATCAGCAGCAAGACAGGCTGGCATGGCTGATATAGCAACGAGTGTATTACATAATATTGGTAATGTTTTAAATAGTGCTAATATCTCTGTTTCAGTAATAAACCATCAAATTAAGCATTCCAAATTAGCAGATTTAGAAAAGCTGTCGTCTTTATTACAAGAACATCAACATGACTTAAGTAGCTTCCTAGCTGAAAATGACCAAGGAAAACATGTAGTTCCCTATGTTAATTTATTGGCTCAAACCTGGAAAGAAGATTACGAGCATTTAACTACTGAAGTACTTGCCCTGAGTAAAAATATTGACCATATAAAAAATATTATTATTCAACAACAATCTTTAAGCGGAACGATTGGGTTCCAAGAAAAAATCTCTGTTCCAGAATGTATTGAACATTGCATTGCACTCAATATTAATCAAAATAAACATATAAAAATCATTAGAGATTATCGTTTAGAAAAATCAGTTACCATTGATAAAGTCAAACTAATGCAAATTATTGTTAACCTAATTAAAAACGGGATGGATGCGATTCAAGAACATAATCCTTTTGCCCCTCAACTCATTCTGAGAACCTTTGTAAAAAATGATTACGGTTTTATTATTGAGGTAAGCGACAATGGAATTGGTATTGCGAAAAACAACCTTGATAAACTCTTTTCTTACGGTTTTACCACGAAAAAAACGGGTCATGGTTTTGGCTTACATGCCAGTGCTGTTTCTGCCCAAGAAATGGGTGGACAATTATCAGTGCTTTCGAAAGGCATTGGTAAAGGAACAACATTTATTCTTGAGTTACCTTATGAGAGTAAGCATTAATAAAGAAGCGGGATAAACATGAAGATTAGCGAAATTCATATTGCCCAATTATCTATTCCTTTAACACGTCCTTTTATCACAGCGGTACGACGTACTGATTGTGTTAATGATGTGGTGCTCATGATTAAAACAGATAAAGGAGCAATTGGCTATGGTTCTGCGGCATCAACCCCTGCCATTACAGGCGACGATACTGAATCTATTATTAAAGCGATTAAAACAATTCTTGGCCCGCAGTTAATTGGTCGCCAGATTACTGAACTCAATAATTTATTAGAGATGACGAATCAAGCGATGAGCGCTAATACTTCGGCAAAAGCCGCTATCGATATGGCTTTACATGATTTATTTGCTCAGTATTGTGGCCTTCCTCTATATCAATTATTGGGTGGCAATAAAAACAGCATCCACTCGTGCATCACTATCAGTGTAAAAAACACTAATGAAATGGTAAACGATGCAATGGAATTAGTGAAGCAGGGTTATGGAACTCTAAAAATAAAATTAGGCTTAAATCCCCATGAAGACAAACAACGTATCCATGCGATTCGTCAAGCTGTAGGCAAAGAGATTTCTTTATTAGTCGACGCCAATCAGGGATGGTCCTATGAAGACAGTTTACAAATGATTCATTATTTTCAGAAAGAGCAATTAAATATTCCTTTAGTAGAACAACCAGTCGCCGCTGGTAATCTCTCCGCTCTAAAGCAAATTACGGAACAAGTAGAGTGTTTGATCATTGCTGATGAAGCCTGTTTTTCACCTGAAGATGCGCTCAAGATTGCGCAACTGCATGCTTGCCATGGTATTAATATTAAACTCATGAAATCAGCAGGTCTTGCGAATGCTCAAGCAATTTATCATATTGCTAAAGCAGCCAAAATGCATATCATGGTAGGATGTATGTTGGAGTCCCCTATTGGTATCGCGGCAATAACAAGCTTTGCTTTAAGCAAGCCCGATCTCTTATATGCTGACCTTGATCCTATTTTTCTAATTCGTGAGAATTATGTGCTGGGTGGAGCACAACGAGAAGGCAATAAAATTGTCCTTGCCGATAAACCTGGTTTGGGAATAGAGGGAATTTCCCAAGGCCTACATTTAATCGGGAAGATTTGTTAATGTCCTTTTACATCGAACTGGCTAGTTTATCGATTATTATTCTTTATGTGGTGATGTTATTTCGCAATATAGATCCATTGATCGCCACAGCTCTTTGTGTTGGTTTAGGCTTTTTATGGACTGGCTCAAATCCCATTGTCATAGGCAATACAATGGCTAGTGCTTTAGGCTCATTCATGGCTCTAGTCGGTTTTATTATTATGTTAGGCCGAGGTCTAGGTGAGATTTTAATGCACACGCAGGTCAGTCATACCTTAGTCCATCACATTGTCTATGGTATTGGCATTAATACACAACGACGGGCTAAAATGGGCATCGTCCTTTCCTCCTTTACTATTGTGGGTCTATTGGGAACATTGGCTGGTGGATTAGCTATTTTAGCTCCTAGTTTACGCCCTATTGCAGGTTCTGTGGGTTTATCACGACCTAGTTTAGCAGTATTAATGCAAGCATCTGCTGAAGAGGCTTTAATTATTGGGCCGTTTGCTCCACCAGTAGTCGCTTTATTAGGAATTACCGGATTAAGTTATGGCACGGTGATTTTATATGCTTCTCTTCCTATTGCCTTAATAACTTTAATAACCACTTGGATCATGGCAAGCCGCTTACAAATTCAGTATGCTCATGAACTTTGTGAGGATGAAGACTCTGCAGAACCCTTTATCCCTAATAAACAACAAAAAAGAACCACGTTCTTTTTTTTAGCTGCGTTTTTAGCCTGTGTGCTTTATGGTTTAATAAGCCAAGCTAAAACCTCCTATGTTATTTTTGTCATGTTATTTTTAGCACTTACTACTGGTTTACTTAGTAAAGTAACTATTAAAGAACAGGTTAATTTATTACTTCAAGGCATGCAAAAAGGTTTGCATCTTTTTTTCTTATTTATTTTGTTTGATCCCTTCATGAGTCTAATTCATCAAGCAGGAGGTTTTCATGCCTTAACTGAGCTCTTAATGCCTTTAATCCATCTAGGTGGAAAACCAGTATTATCGATATTAATTGGGTTTACTGGTGCTTTTGGTATGCCCGGAGCAGCAGAAGCTACGATCAAAATGCTCCATCAACTTTTTAATCCTGCGGTTATTGAAATGAACCTTCCCATGTTAAGTTTTGCATTGGCGATGATCTTTGCTACGCGCGTTACTAATTATGCTTATCCAGGAGCCAATATGTTTGCGGCCATGGGTTTTGCGGGAAGTGAAAATGTAAAAGCGATGATGCAAAATGGACTTGTAGTCACCACCGTACAAGTGCTTTTTCTCATCCTCTATAGTCTATTTTTGGTTTAAGTTCTGCCTTATTAATTTGGTTTATTCGTTACTAATAAATGTAGTAAGATATTGTCAGTTAAAAAAAAATAGCTTACCTTACAAATAGTTATTGCCTAAATAAAGGAATGCGCTTATATGGATAAAACAAAACAATGGCTTAGTGCCCTCACCATTTTCGGTGCCAGCACTTTAAGCGTTCACGCAGAGCCGCCCCCATCCAGTTATATGCCGGTGGTCATCCAAGAGGATTTTTCAACCATCGTACAAAAGATGGAAGCTCAAAAACAAGATATTTTAAAACGTCATGAAGACTTACTTAATCAACGTTATGACTTAAGTAATAAGCCCTCAAAAACAGTGACCATGAATGGAGGTAAACCAGTACAAGAAGGTGTGAGAGTAAAATTACCTTCTGGAACCACTTGGGAAGATCTGGCTAAAATGACCGCTGATGACATAAAGGCGAAAGGATTATTTCCTAAGGGCTTTCTGCCTTTACCACATCCGAATCAAGCAGAAGGGGGCATGTTATTTCCGAAATTTGAAATTGATGAGCTTAAAAAGCAAGAGCAACGTGATTTAACACGCTTTGATTTAGATTTTGATACCCCAGATCACTTCCTACCAAACTTTCCTGCTCCTATCTATTTAACAACTCGTCCAGAGTTAGGTGATGTATCCCAAGGAAAGGTGGTTACGCTTATTAATTATTTTCAAATGTTTAATGGGATGTTAAACCCTAAACAATTAGAAGGTTTGCGTTTATTACTTACCCCCTTCCCCCAACAACAGTATAACCAAACCGATGATCGAAGAACTATTATTCCCAGTCGAGGCGTCGCTTGTTTGGATTGCCATACAAATGGCCACACCAATAAGGCCACTCATTTAGTGGGCGATATAAGACCTCAAGATCATCGTCATCGTATTAATACTCCTAGTTTACGTGGTGTTAACATTCAACGATTATTTGGTTCACAAAGAGCCTTGAAAACTGTTGAGGATTTCACGGAGTTTGAACAACGTGCTGCATATTTTGATGGTGATCCAGTAATTGCCACTAAAAAAGGAGTGAATATTCTAGAACGAGGTAGCCAAGTACATTTTATGGCTGAATTCCAAGCGATTCTCGATTTTCCTCCTGCCCCTAAATTGAAATGGGATGGTAAATTAGATCCTAAAAAAGCCAGCGAAGCTGAATTACGAGGCCAAGAAGTATTCTTTGGCAAAGGTCAATGTTCTACTTGCCACGCGCCGCCCTATTACACTGACAACACGATGCATAATTTACAAACCGAGCGTTTCTTCAAGCCTGAGCTGGTTAATGGGCTTATGGAATTAGGTGATGGACCAATTAAAACCTTCCCTTTGCGCGGAATTAAAGATAGTCCTCCTTATTTACATGATGGTCGTTTATTAACCCTTGACGATACGGTTGAATATTTTAATCTAGTTCTTGAGTTGCAATTAAACCAACAAGAAAAACAAGATCTTGTTGCCTTTATGCAAGCCTTATAAGATATACTCTAGGCTCCATGACTACATTTTGTGGGACCTAGCTCTGGTAAATAATGAATTGAATTAGGGAATAATATCGAACTGACGTTAAACTAACGTGAGTTCGGAAGGACTGCTACAGTTAAATGTGTGTTGGCCTAAGGCCATAGCCGTCAGGCTATGATAATATACGTACGTGTCGTTCCCGCGAAGGCGGGAATCCATCCCTGTTTTAGTACAATGCCAACTCAGAAATGGATCCCCGCCTGCGCGGGGAAGACATATTATATTTCAAATTGTACGGAATAAAACAATATGGAGCCTTAGCCTGACGGCTATGGGCCAGGCCCAACCTAAATTTATATAATATCCTTATCCGAAACTGACGTTAAAATAACGTGAGTCTCGGATAAAAAACCCAGTATAATCCCCTTCCCCACTTGTGCGCGATGGAGAAGGGATTGGAAATAGGGCTTATCCAAAACTGGCGTTAAACTAAGATGATTTTGGCTTGAATCATCACTTAAATTTGATCTGATAAAGGATTATTAATGCTTAAATTGTTCTTTTTTTCTTTAGCCTTATGTTCTTCTCTAAGTTGGGCACAAGGACGAGAAATTGCTATTACCATCGATGATTTACCTCTTGTTGCTTCGCGAATGAATAACCCAGCTAATCAACAACGTTCTACCGATCGATTTACTAGTATTGTTCAAACATTTATAGAGTATAAGGTACCTGCTACGGGATTTGTGATTGCAGGGGCAATTGCCAAAGGACAATGGGCTTTTCTAGAACAATTTCGTGATGCAGGATTAATGCTGGGGAACCATACTTATTCTCACTATAATTTAAATACCATGAGCGCTGAAAAATACATTGCTGATATCGCTCGTGCAGATAAAATTCTCGCACCTATTTTATCTAGCCCTAAATATTTTCGTTATCCTTATCTGGCTGAAGGCAATAGAAAAACCAAAGCAAAAGTTCTTGATTATCTAAACACCCATCATTACATAGTGGCCCCAGTAACCATTGACAGTAAAGATTTTGCTTTTAATGAAGGCATCTATAAAGTCCCTTATCGAACAAGAGAACAATACATTCAAAAACTTAAACCAAAATATTTAGCCTACATTTGGAAACAAACTTTAAGAGCTGAAAAACGTTCGCCTAATGAGTCAAAACAAATTTTATTAATTCACGCAAATCTTCTAAACAGCTACTTATTAGGTGATATTTTAGAAATGTATCAAAAAAACGGATATAAATTTATTAGTTTAACGGAAGCATTAAAAAATCCTGCGCCACCTCTTAGCTTTCCTACAGCCTCCAATACGGCAGACGGACTGTTAGAAAATGATTTTTTAATACTCCCGATTAAATGAAGAGAGTAAATAGGTTTTTTTTATAGTATTGAGCCTATTGCTGGTACTGAGAAATAAGTCAAAAAATTATTTGTGACATCCATGAACTAGGCTCATTCCATTGCTCAGGAATAGCACACTAACTCTCTCATTACTGTTGTAGCATAGGCACCGGCAGGTAAAGAAAAAGATAAAGTAGCGCTATTTTGACTTAGATCCCATTGCAAACCATCTACATGCAAAATATTTGCTCGCCACGCCTCTTCTAAACCTTGTTGCTCAAGACCAATAAGCCAAGTTGACCATTCCGCATAAACGGCTTGGATTAAAGCCGCAGCTTCTGCACCTACCTTATTCTTAGTTTTCCCTGGTAAAGGGCTAGCGGGAGAAAGATCTTTTTCTATAACTCTTTGTACTAAAGACGCATCAATTTCCTCTGCGACAAAGATGCTATTAGACCCACTTAATTGCATTACATCACCGGGAATAATTGTATTCCAGTTTCCGTCATTAACCCGCTTTGCTAAAATAAGATTAAAAAGCCAAGAGCGTGCAGCAGAGTAATACATTCCTCTTAAAAACTTATCCTTAACTTTTTTTCCTTGTACTAATAACTCTTCGGCACGCAATAAATTAGCTCCTTGGCGTCCAAAACGCTGCTCACCAAAATAATTAGGCACCCCAAGATTGTTTACCCGTTCCAAGCGCTGCTTAAAATCATCTGGATCACTCAGCTCGTGCAAGCGAATAATAAACTGATTCCCTACTAAAAAACCGGGTTTTAATTTTTTATGATGACGCGTACATTCTAATATTTTCCATCCTGGTGCAGATAATTGCTCAATACCCGCTATTTCTTCGCCAGGAGCATGGACACTTAACCATTGAGTAGTAACGGCATGTTTGTCCTTTAGCCCAGCATAACTAATTAATTTACTAGGTTTATTGATGAGGCGAGCCAAAGAGCGAACCACTTCTTCGGTATTTAATCCTCTTTTTTCAATTTTAAGCAGGATATGCTCTCCCTCACCACTAAAAGATTCATTAAAAAATTCATTCACTTGAAAGTCTTCAGAGCTTGCTTTGAATTGAGCAGTCGAGTTAGGGGTTCCGTGGGCAAAGGGCCAATTTAAAGAATACATAGGACACTGCATATAAAAGAAAAGGAGAGTATAGCAAATCTCTCCTAGTTCTAGTCAGTAAGACTAACAATTTATTAAGGCATTGCGGCTAAACTTATTTTTAATGATTACCAAACACTTCTAACTGTGGAGTTGCAGCTATTTTTTTCTCTTGCATTATGGGATTAACAATTTTTAACTCAGCAATACAAGCTCTGATCTCACCTCTTATCCATGCATTATTTTCTTCCAACGCTGCGAGCCATGGAGAGCCGAAGGCGCGGGCGAGTAGTCCCTGGTAGCCTTAGGGCCGGATGTTTTTCCGCAGGGAAAATATAAGGCCATACGAAAAGGCGTCAGTCATTGGGGAGCGTAGATTTTGAGGCCCGAAGGGGG
>CANJQE010000109.1 GCA_947476305.1 Legionellaceae bacterium | reverse complement strand
TGTAGAGTAGGTCTCTGGTTTGACGTAATCTTCCCAGCGACCCCTCGTCAAACCGTGCTTGCAGTTTTCCCGCACACGGCTTTCCGATTACCTTCTTCCCACAGCATTACGATGGCACAAACCGAGAATACCGTACATTTTCGTCTCCGTTTACCGATAGGCTGTACAACTTAAATAACCCATGATAATCGTAGAACCATGACGGCGGATGGTCCCTCCATCCCTTACCTCGTTTCTTGTGCTTCTTCCTCAACATAATGCAGAGTGTCCAAGTCGTGTAGTTTGCTATGCTCAAGAAATGCTTCCTTGAATTGCCAGTTTTGAAGTAATTGCCCCAACCTCTAAGGATAGGATTGACCTTTTCCTTAATTAGGTCGGGCAAGTCCCAATGTTGCCCCTTACGAACAACATCACGAATTTTCGTCTTAACTGACTTCATAGCCTTGGGTGTAGGGTAATAATAGGTTTTCAATTTGCCCGTTATTTTGGACGGTTGAGCTGCAAACCTATGCCCGAGAAAATCAAACGATTCTTCTCGTGCATTTACTATCTTTGTTTTCTGCGTATTGAGCGTCAATCCGAGTCGGTCAAGGACTTTCTTGGCTTGTTCCAGATAAAACTCTGGGCGGCTGTTACACAAAATTACAAAGTCATCGGCATACCTCACAATATGAGCATCATGTGGGCGCTTGCCAAAGCCTTTTGTTTCCCAAGTCGAATCTAACCAGTGTAAATAGAGATTTGCAAGAAGAGGAGAAATAACCCCGCCTTGCGGCGTTCCGACCGTTTCCGACCGAATCTTCATATCTTCCATAACACCAGCTTTAAGCCACATTTCAATCAGCTTAACCACCGATTTATCTATGACTTTACTTCGTACCGACAGCAGTAATTTGTCATGCGGAATCGTATCGAAACACGCTTTTAAATCCGCGTCAACTACCCAATGACATTTGAAGTTGAGCCACTTGTAAATTTCGCGTAGGGCTTGTTGAGCACTCTTACGAGGTCTAAAGCCATACGAGCAATCTTTGAAAGTTGCCTCGAACAAAGGTTCGATAACTATTTTCACTGCTGCCTGAACAACACGGTCTGCAATAACAGGTATACCAAGCGGTCTTCGCGAGCCATCAGCCTTTGGGATGTAAACCCTTTTGACTGGTAGCGGCTTGTACTGTTTCGCAATGAGTTGGGTTTTAATATCCGCAAGAAAAGAATCAACACCAATTTGTCCTTCAATATCCTCAAAGGTCTGCTTGTTGATGCCCGAGGCACCTTTGTTGGCTCTTACTTGCGCATACGCTAATCGCAAAACGTCACTTTGACACACCTTGTCATACAACACTCCAAACTTACGTTTTGGTTCTATCTTGGCTGCTAAGTATAGCTTTCGTTGCAGTACTCGTACTCTTTCATATGACGTGTTTTCAGCTCTCGCAATCACGTAGCACCTCCTGCATCAAAGAAAAAGCATGGTAAAAGCAGAGACCCTTCCCTCCGACAAGGTTTTGTTGTCCTCATCATCAGCAGTACTATGGTCTCCTCCGACTCCTGTTCTCTGCGTCCCATTGAATTTCGGCGCATACCTTATATCGCTGGTTACGTGGCGGGTTAAGCCCCCGACAGAGGCAGGTCTCCATAGTTCCGCTCAGTTCTTTCTATACATCCCATCCTCAATACCCCGAATTCCTATCTTGATTTCGCATGGTTAATCATCCATCAAGAATCGCTGACCTTCGCCTCCATTCTAAAGGCTCGGCGGAATCACCCTACACCACACTCTCATAGAATAACTGTGTGGCTGACATTTACGAGGCTTGTTCAGGTTCACTTTCGTTACGGGCTGTATATTTGCGCGCTCCCACCGTCTATGTCTGGGGAAAACGTTTATCCGACGTTGCTTCCATGTTTCAGTCACCATCCACATGTACGCCATAGCTACACAGTCAATTAACCAATTACTGTGGCAGGACTTGCACCTGCGAGATACTGAGCAGCTTATCTATGCGCTCAGAATGGAATATCATCATCTAATTGATCAAAGGCATCATGCATTGCTGGTGTTGTATTGGATTTAGCCGGTTGTTGTTGCTGTGGGGGCGCGCTACTTTGCTGATAAGCTTGAGGAGCTTCTTCATAACTAGGTCCGCTAGTGCCTTTACTATCCAACATTTGTATGTCAGAGGCAATAATTTCTGTAGTATAGCGATCTTGTCCTTGTTGATCTTGCCATTTACGAGTGCGTAAACTGCCTTCAACATAGAGCTTAGAGCCTTTACGTACATATTCGCCTGCAATTTCACCTAAGCGATTGAAACAAACGACACGATGCCATTCAGTTCGGTCTTGTTTTTCTCCAGTTACTTTATCCTTCCATGATTCACTGGTTGCTATTGATAGCGTAGTAACAGCATTACCATTAGGCATATAGCGTACTTCAGGGTCGAGACCCACATTACCAACTAAAATTACTTTATTAATGCCTCTAGCCATTTAAAATCTCCTGTGCGAAAGTTAGTGCAATAGTATATCTAATTTATTAAGTATTTCGTAGGGCTTAATCAATCCTGTAATCCATTTATGAGTGAGTCAGCACTACCTATATGATACAGCTCTTTATTAATTTTTAAATAAATTACTGATTCTTCTTTCGCTATAACTACTTCTTTAACACCCGCCAAGTTTAATAGCTCAGCAACTAATTTTTCATTATTTTGCTCATGATCGGGATAGGATAGAATGAGTGTGATTGTAGACTTCATCTTCATGGGGAAAGAAGAAAGCAGCCAGAGTGCACTTAATAAAGTATTAGCAATAAAGATGCTTTTGTCTTGATTCCATTGATATAAAAAGCCAGCGGAAGTGCCTCCTGCAAAAATACCAAGAAATTGTGCGGTCGAATAAACGCCCATAGCCGTTCCTTTGCTATTGGGCTTCGCTTGTTTAGAAATTTGTGAGGGCAGCAGGGCTTCTAAGATATTAAAACCAATAAAATAAAGGAGCATCATTGAGCATAAACTGAGCCATTGCTTGTTGGTAAAAATTAAAAGACATTGAGCTATAACGGTGCATAATACGGAGCCTAAAAATATTAATTTTGTTTTATGTTTCTTCTCTCCGTACACAATAAAAGGAATCATCACAATGAAGGCAATGACCATAAGACCCAAATAAAATTGCCAGGGTTGGGATAATTGCTTTTGCTCCATGTGGTGATTCAAGATTAAGGGTAAAACAAAAAAGGTAGAGGTTAGGATAAAGTGCTGACAAAAAATACCAAAATTTAAATGCAGTAAATTAGCATTAGTAATGACTGAGCGCAATAAAGCAGGATTGGTTTCACTATCACCATGAAAACGCTCCTGTATAGGATTAGGAATAACTAGATGTAGGAGTAGCAAACCTAAAGTAGCTAAAAAGGCGGTTAGATAAAAAATTCCTGCCAGGCCAAAACGCTGAGAAAGAGCAGGGCTAATGACCATAGCAAGGCTAAATGAGATACCGATAGTCATCCCAATTACAGCCATCGCTTTTGTCCGCGCTTCATCAGGGGTGAGATCGGCAAGTAAAGCAATAAGAACACTACCTATTGCGCCAGTTCCTTGTAAAATACGCGCTAAAATAATCCCATAGATGGAATCGCTAAATGCGCCCAGAAGACTGCCGATGATAAATAATATGAGACCTAAAGTTATTATGGGTTTACGTCCCCATTTGTCGGATAACATGCCAAAAGGCATTTGCAAAAGCCCTTGGCTAAGACCATATCCGCCTAAAGCAATACCAATAAGTGCAGGGGTTGCCCCTTTAAATTCAGTCGCATAGAGTGTAAATACTGGAATTAAAAGAAATAGCCCTAACATACGGAATGAAAAAATTGCGGCAATAGGAAAAACTGTTTTTGACCAAGAATACTTCATTGAGGCTATATATAAATTAATGATGGGCAAATGGTACAAAGTTCAAGCTTTAGACACAAGGTAATTTACGAATAATTCGCTATTGAAGATTGACAGCAATACAGAATCCCGGTAATTTGATGCTTTTTTATACTAGAGGCATTTTTTAATGAGTCCACAATTTTCAGGAACAGTAGCATTAATTACTGGTGGTGCACGCGGAATAGGCAAAGCTACTGCTTTAAAATTGGCTCGATCTGGCTCTGATATTGCAATAGTTTATTATAACAGCTCAGATGAAGCGCAGAATTTAGTTAAAGAAATTGAAGGCTTAGGACGTAAAGCAGTAGCCTTTCAAGGAAATGTTGCGGATCACCATTCAGTTAAAGAGGTATTTACGCAATTTAAAGAGCATTTTTCTCATCTTAATTTTTTGATTAGTAATGCCGCTAGTGGTGTACTGAAACCTGCCTTAAAGATGTCTACTAAACATTGGCGCTGGTGTCTTGAAACGAATGCTTTAGCATTAAATCATTTAGTCAGTGAGGGGCGCGAGTTAATGCCTAAGGGTAGTCGTGTCATTGCCCTATCAAGTTTAGGTGCCATAAAAGCTATTCCTAATTATGCTTTTATTGGCGCGTCTAAAGCAGCATTAGAAGCCTTAGTTCGTTCTTTAAGTCTGGAATTAGCTGTTGATGGAATTACGGTAAATACCGTTTCAGCAGGTGTAGTAGATACCGATGCCTTGAAGCATTTTCCTAACAGAGAACAGCTTTTAGATGAATATCAGGCGCACTCTTTATCTGACAGGCCTTTAACGCCAGAGGATGTGGCTAATGCAATTTACTTATTATGTTTGCCAGAAGCAGCGATGATTAATGCGCATACTTTGTTTGTTGATGCCGGCTATAGTCAAATTGCTTAATAGGCGCGCTTAAAGTAAGGCAACACATCCAGTATGAATTTACAGGTTAAAATTTATACTTTTACATTGCTTAGAAGATGATAAAAAAAAAATATATGATATAATCAACTCCTTTATGATCTAGGTCAGTCCTGAGGAAGAATAAATGAATGTAGCAGGTGTTTATCCTAAAGTAAGGCAAATTGTTGCTGATGTATTAGTAATAGACGAAGACGACGTGTCTTTGAATAGTCGTTTGATTGGCGATTTAGGTGCTGAGTCTATTGATTTTCTTGATTTAGTATTTCAATTAGAAAAAGAATTTAAGATTAAAATTCCTCGCGGCCAATTAGAAAAAAATGCACGTGGTGAGTTAGCCCCAGATGAGTTTGAAAAGGGTGGTGTATTAACAGCTCAAGGACTGGAATCTTTAAAAAATTATTTAAACGAAATCCCTGCAGATCAGTTTAAAGCCAATATGAAAGTAAATGAAATTCCTATGTTATTTACTGTTGAAACGTTTTGTAAGCTTGTGGCTGTTGCAAGCCAAACAGCGGAAACTGTAGCCTAATAATGCGGTTTTTATTTGTTGATCGCATCATTCAATCCTCCCCTGGTGAGTTCATTAGAGGATTGAAGCATATTACTAAAGACGATAGCTATTTAACTCGTGATGAACAAGGCCGACCTTGTTTTATGTCTTCATTAATTGGTGAAACTTTAGGGCAACTTGCTGCGTGGAACGTAATGGCGCACAATAATTTTACCTTCAGGCCTGTTGCTGGTGTAGTCTCTAGTGCTCGTTTATGCCGACCAGCTTATGTAGGTGAAACCTTATTACTCGAATCCTATATTGATGCAGTGGATGATACCGCTGTTCAATACCATAGTATTGCTCGAGTAGGAAATGAGCCTGTTTTTATTGTTGAGGGTGCCTTAGGCCCCTTATTGCCAATGCTTGATTTTATTCCCACTCATGAAGTACAACAACAATATCAGGAAATTTATCGGCCTGGTGATTGGGCACTTATCAGCGAGTCGCTACATCAAGCTAAGCTAAATACTACAATAGGAAATGAGGCTGTTTCTTGTACTTCAATGACCTTTGATCGCATTATTGATTCTACACCAGGGGAGCGCATCTCTGCGGAAAAAAGAATCACTCGAGCCGCTTCTTATTTTGCGGATCATTTTCCTAAAAAACCAGTATTACCCATGACGGTGTTATTAGAATGTATTCAACATTTAGCCGGCCAGTTTCTGGCTGCAGCCTCGTTAGTTGAGCAGTATCAAATCTCTGAATTGCGTAAAATCAAAATGAATGAATTTGTGCAGCCTGGTGATGTTGTTAGTTGTTCTATGAAAATAAAACAACAAACACCGGAAGAATTAGTATTAGCGTGTCGTAGTGAAGTCAATGGTAAAAGAGTCTGTGTCGTAGAAGTGGTACTAAACGCAAAAGGTAAATAATATGAATAAAAAACGAGTGGCTATTACAGGCCTAGGAATAGTATCTCCTCTCGGGAATGATGTGGAATCTACCTGGACCCAGTTAATTGCAGGAAAATCCGGGATCGATCACATTACTCATTTTGATGCCCATGCCTTTCCTACTACCATTGCTGCAGAAGTAAAAAACTTTCAATCACATTCTAGTCATCACGGCAAACATCTACGTTTTGCCATGCCCTTTACTCATTATGCATTGACTGCTGCACAACAAGCCTTTGATGACGCAGGAATTAAACCCACGGCACAAACCTCTTCAAAGTGGGGGGTAGTTGTGGGCAGTGGAATGATGACTGCAGAGTTTGATTATCTTCATCGCTTTCAACAAGCCTGTGCAGAAGATGGGGAAATTAATTGGGATTTATTGCAAAAAAATAAAAGAGAGTTTTATAAATTAAATGATTTTGGTAAGACTACCTCTAATTCAGGCTTAGCTTTATTGATCCAGCAGTTTGGTATTAGTGGTTATGCCACTTCCGTGCATACGGCTTGTGCCTCTGGTGGGCAAGCCCTAGGACTTGCTATGCAAGTCATTCGCCGCGGTGAGGCAGATTTTATGTTGGCGGGCGGTTTTGATTCGATGATCAATCCTTTGGGATTATCTAGCTTTTGTTTACTAGGTGCTTTATCTACCCATAATGAAAACCCACAAAAGGCAAGTCGTCCTTTTGATGGCACGAGAAATGGTTTCGTATTGGGTGAGGGCGCAGCTTTTTTAATTCTTGAGGAATGGAGCAAAGCAAAAGCAAGAGGGGCTCATATTTATGCAGAATTAGCGGGTGAAGGTAACTCCTTGAGCTCTTATAGAATTACCGACTCTCATCCTAATGGTGATGGAGCAATTCAAGCCATTGAGCGAGCACTTAAGGATGCAGGGGTTCAAGCTGATGATGTTGATTACATTAATGCTCATGGTACTTCAACCAAGATGAATGATTTAAGTGAAACGAATGCCATTAAAGCCGTCTTTGGTACTAGAGCCACCTCTTTACCAGCTAGTTCAACCAAGAGTCAAACGGGGCATTTAATTGCTGCGGCTGGGGCATTAGAGGCTGTTTTATCAGTTAAAGCTATTGAGCATTCCCTCATGCCTAGAACTGCAAATCTAACGACCCCTGATCCTGAATGCAATTTAGATTATATTATTGATGGACCACGTCAGAAATCACTCGCGGTGGTCTTATCTAATTCTTTTGGTTTTGGCGGTTCTAATAGTTGCCTGTTATTTAAGCATCCCGAGTATGAAGGAGCATTATAATGACTGATTTGAACAGAGTATTTATTACTGGACGCAGTGCATTAACCGCTTCTGGCGCAACTGCTGATGAGACTTGGGATGCTGTATTGGCCGGACAAACGGGTATTGATACCGTTCGTGACTGGGATATAAGCGAATGGGACTGTCATTTAGGCGGCGAATTAAAGAATTTTCAAGCTGCTAAAATGTTACCCGATCGAAAGTTAATTAAGGTGATTTCTCGCCAAGATGTTATAGGAATTCATGCAGCAGTAAAAGCGGTCGAACACAGTGGCATGATTACCTATCGTGATAGTCTAGGTTCAATAGATGCCTTTAATGAGCAAACTTCGGTGTATGTAGGCTCTCCGGGAAATAAGTATTTTCAACAATATGATTTTTTGCCTTTATTGGCTAAAACTCAAGCAAATATGCAGGCTTTTGCTGAGCAATTGTTTAATGAAGTACATCCGATGTGGTTACTTAGAATTTTACCAAATAATGTATTAGCCTATACCGGCATTACTTATGGTTTTAAAGGTGCGAATCATAATATAACTAATCATGCTGTTGGTGGTACCCAGGCCATTTTAGAAGCGTATCATGCAATTCGCACAGGACAAGCAGATAGAGCGGTTGTGGTTGCTTATGATACAGGAGTTGAACCTCAGGCTATGTTTTACTATGAGCAATTAGGTGTTTTAAGTGAGCGTCATTTAAAACCCTTTGATCAAGAGCATGATGGAACCATTTTGGCTGATGGCGCAGCTGCCTTAGTATTAGAAAGCGAAGCCTGTGTTCGTGCCCGTAATGCGCGTTGTTATGGGGAGCTCATTGGTGGTTTATCGGCAAGTGAAGCTCAAGGACTTTTTTCAATCGAAGCGGATGGCAAACACTTAGCCTCTTTATTAGCAAATGCTTTAAAAACCACTCAATTATCGAGTGATGACATTGGTTTAATTGTTGCTCATGGTAATGGAAATACGAAATCAGATGATAGTGAGGCTTCTGCTATCAATGAAGTTTTTGCTGATGCAAAAACCCCTGTTACGGCATTTAAATGGTCTATGGGACATACCTTGTGTGCTTCCGGTGTGATCGATGCGGTCATGACTACTTATGCCTTAGAACATCGCTGTGCTCCTGGTATCGCTAATTTAGAGCAAAAAGCTACGGCTTGTGCTCATTTATCCTTAAACTCCGATCATCAAGATTTAAAAACTCCTTATGCGATGATGATTAATCGAGGATTTGCTGGTATGAATGCTTGTTTGGTAATTAAAGCCTGTGAATAAATTAGCACAACAAATAAAAGCGCTTCCGGTAACCATGGCTGGGCGCTTCCTCTATCATTGTATTCCTTATCGACGCAAACTTGTTCTTGCGAACATGGATCAAGTATTTGGCGAGCAGTTAGCCTTCGCAGAAAAAATTTATTTAGCAAAATCTTATTATTCTCATTTAGCTACTTCTTTTAAAGAAGCTTTGCAATTACGTTTTATGAATGAGCAAAGTTTAAGGGATAAAGTAGAGGTTATTGGTCATGAAAAAATGCTTTCCGTTGTTGCCCAAAAGAAAGGTGTTTTAGTCGTAACAGGGCATTTTGGTAATTGGGAATTTGCTCCTTTAGGCGGCGTGCTCAATTTTAAAGAGTTCCAAGGGCAATTCCATTTTATAAGGCGTACTCTTCGTTTTAAAGCTTTAGAGCGGATCATGTTCAAAAACTATTATAACGCCGGTTTGAATGTTATTCCTAAAAAAAATTCTTTAGAAAAAGTCTGTGTTGCTTTAGAACAAAATCATGCGGTTATTTTTGTTTTAGATCAACATGCTTCTTTAGTCAATCGAGACGGTATTGCGGTTGAGTTTTTTGGTAAAAAAGCGGGTACTTATCGTAGTTTGGCCACTTTAGCGCGTCATACTGGAGTTCCAGTAATTCCAGCTGCAGGCTATCGTTTGCCTAATGGGAAACATGTTTTAGAGTTCCATGATCCCATTCCTTGGCAAGATTATGAATCTACACAAGAGTCTTTATATCAAAATACTTTAGCTTATAATCAAGCTTTAGAGGGTATTATTTTAGCTAATCCGGCACAATGGAATTGGATGCATAAACGCTGGAAACTATAGAACTTATCTTTTATTATTTATTTTGCTCTTTTCGTAAGTTTTTTAATACAGGAAGAAGCTTGTCAATTTGATTTTCATCGTTAAAAATTAAAATAGTGACATTGTTTTCATTTTTTCTTAATATTTCATAATTAAGATTGGTGGCAAAAAGATTGACCTTTAATTCAATGATACCCGTCTGAGGAAGTTCTAAGTCGCTTATAATTGCTGCACTAGAAGCAGAGATATCAATAACCTCGAGAGTATAATTATCAAAGCGAGCGTGAATTTCGTATCCGTTCGGTGAAGTACGGGTTGAATTAGGAAAAGCGATTAAATTATTTTAAGGTTAAACGGAAGAAGATTCGTATAGTCTTCTGCAGCTTTGCAAAAGCGGATTTTTTCGAAGAGGAGTTTGAGGTAATCAAAAGGATTAAGGT
>CANJQE010000108.1 GCA_947476305.1 Legionellaceae bacterium | reverse complement strand
TTTGCCTTACTGACTTATTCCCTTGCTCAAGGATCTCTACTGCTTTTATTTTAAATTCTTTTGTGTAGCTGTTGTTGCTCATCATAACTCCTCGTTACTTGGATTATACCCATTAAACAAGGTGTCCTGTAAATCGAGGGAGGTTCAGATAGGGGGATGGTACTATTTTGAATTCGTGCTTCCTTTTCTCTGTTATAACAACTTGATAAATGACATCCATTATAAACTAGAGTAGGTTCAATAGTGTGTTCAAGGAAGGTGATATCCACTTAATCGTTTAAAGATTCTAGATAAGCAATTATAGAGGGCCATTTTTCTTTTATAATTTCATAATTTTTATGATAAATAGTATTATCCATTAAGTTAAGTCCGTTTGATGGAAATTTAAAAAATTAATAAAGTTTTTAAGAACAGGTTTTCATTAACTGGATTCTTTTATAAAATATAGTATATAAGAAAATATTCAGTACACCTATAATGGTAATTGGATAAATAAATATTAATGTTTGGATACTAATGGAAGATAAAATAAAGCCAACACTGAGTATTTTTGGAAGTTTTCTCTCTAAACTATCAGAAAATAGTGATCATGTTTATTGGTTGAGTAGCCCTGATTTTAAAAAAATTCAATATATTAGTCCTGCCTATGAAAAAATTTGGGGTCGCTCACGAGAGGAATTATATGTAAATCCAGAAACTTGGATCACTTTTTTACATCCCGAAGACAGTAAACAACAACATCCTCTTAAAGAAATGGCTGACAAGATAGCACTTATAGGTGATGCAGCTCGATTTTCTGCCCATTACCGTATTGTTAGACCGGATGGGGAAGTCCGTTGGATTATGGATAATGGTTTCCCAGTATATGATAATAATGGTTCTTGTTGCGGAGTAACCGGCGTTGCGGTGGATGTGACCAAAGAAAAAAAACATGAGCTCGAATTAAAAAAAGCGAAGGAAGATGCTGAGGCTGCAAATCAGGCTAAAATTGTATTTATTGAAAATATGAGTCATGACATACGCACTCCTTTAAGTGGGGTTATTGGTATGTCTTCTTTATTAACGCAAAAATTATATGATCCTCAACAAAAGCAATATGCTCAATGGATAAATGATAGTGGAGAGCAATTATTAAAATTATTGAATGGTATTTTAGACGTTATTTCTGCTGATCATATTAATGAAAATGATATCAATAAAGAGTTTTTTGATCTTCGCCAATGCATAAAAGATATTATTGAACTGGAAACACCTACTGCTTATTTAAAGGGTTTAGATTTACGTTTTTACGTGGATGATAATATACCTAGATTTGTTTATTCTGATCGTATAAAGGTGCATCGCATTTTGCTCAATCTCTTAGGAAATGCTATTAAATTTACTGAAAAGGGGCATGTTGCTATTTCTGCTCAATTACAAGAATTAAAAAAACAAGAGGCGATAGTACAATTTTCGGTGAGCGATACAGGGATTGGTATTTTAGAAGAGCAGCAACATAAAGTATTTGAACGCTTTCATAAAGTAACGCCTTCTTATAAAGGTATTTATTCAGGTTTTGGAGTTGGTCTTCATATTGTGCTTACCTATGTAAAACTATTAGGAGGAAGTATTCAATTAGCCAGTAAGCTAGGCGTTGGGACAACATTTGACTTTTATTTACCCGTTAAATGTTTAAACGATGATCAGTGGGGTGTGGGAGCAGGTTCTAAAAGAGAACGCTCAATTATTTTAAAAGAACAGTGCCATGTTCTCCTTGTTGAAGATAACACTATTGCTCTAAAAGTTGCTGAAGCTGTTGCTGTAAATGCAGGCTGTCATGTTTATAGTGCAACAAATGGAGAAGAGGCTCTTTCCTTGGTCCAAGCAAATGACTTCGATTTAATTATTACCGATATTGGTCTACCTGGGATATCAGGATATGAATTAACCCAAGCAATACGGGAATGGGAAGCAAAGAATAATAAAAGAAAAGTGGCTATGGTAGGATTAACTGCTCACGCTAAAAGCCATGCGGAAACCAAATGCTTAGAAGCTGGAATGAATGATGTATACACAAAACCTATAACAACAGAGTTAATGACTACTATTCTTAGGAAAAATGTGACAAGTAAAACAACCATACTAAATGAAAATGAAAAGCCTTATGGCGGCTTAGGGCTTGATTTACCTAATACTGAGGACGAGCTATTTGATCTGAATAATTTTTCTCTTTTAGATATCAACAAAGCGATTAGTACTATTGGTAATGATAGTTTAGTACGTCAAGTATTAGAGTTAATGATTTCAGACGAAATCCAAAAAGATATAGCACTTATTAAAAAAGCTCACTCTGTGGGAAATTGGGAAGAGATTGAGAAATTCGCCCATAAAATGAAAGGTGGAGCAGTATATATAGGCACTGTTCGAATGCAATATGCTTGTCAGTATTTGGAGCGTTACCACAAAGCTGGGCATACTTCCTTACTTGAATTGTTATATCAGCAATTAACTGCGGTGGTAAATGACACACAAAATCATATTCGTGAATGGTTAAAAGGCTTAAATTAAAAAGCAAAATTTTTATCTTCCTAGATTTCAGTCTAGTACCCTTGAAATTTTCTAAAGAACCCAAATATGACGGTTATAAATAAAAAGTTAAACGATAGGAGATTTTTGAATGGCAAGTCAGCAACAAACAATGGGATTTCAAACTGAAGTAAAGCAAATGCTTCATTTAGTAATCCATTCTCTTTACAGCAATAAAGAAATTTTCTTACGCGAGTTAATTTCTAATGCTTCTGATGCTTTAGATAAACTACGTTTTTTAGCTTTATCTAATGCTTCTCTTTTTGAAAATGATTCTGATTTAAAAATTAGTATTCAATTTAATGAAAAACTAAAAACTATTACTATTAGTGACAATGGTATTGGCTTAAGCAGAGACGAAGCAGTTGAAAATTTAGGTACTATAGCCAAGTCAGGAACTAAAGAATTTATGAGCCAGCTATCAGGCGATCAGGCTAAAGATTCTAAACTTATTGGTCAATTTGGTGTGGGCTTTTATTCTGCTTTTATTATTGCTGATAAAGTTACAGTTAAAAGTCGTCGTGCTGGAATGAAACCGGAAGAGGGAATCATTTGGGAATCAAAAGGTGATGGTGAATTTACTATTGGCAATGAGAAAAAAGAAACTCGTGGTACTGAAGTTACTTTACACTTAAAAGTAGAAGACGATGAATTTTTAAGTGATTGGCGTATTAAAGGAATTATCAGTAAATACTCTGATCATATCTGCTGGCCTATAGTGATGAAAAAGGCTGTTGAAGAAAATGATAAAGAGGCTTCTGCAACTCCTGAATTTGAAACAGTAAATAAAGCCACCGCACTATGGACTTTACAGAAGTCTGAAATCTCTGATGATGAATATAAACAACTTTATAAACATATCTCCCACGATTACATGGATCCGTTGACTTGGTCTCATAATCATGTGGAAGGGAAACATGAATATATTACTTTATTATATCTCCCATCTCATGCTCCCTATGATATGTGGCAGCAGGAATCAAAGCATGGATTAAAACTCTATGTAAAACGTGTTTTTATTATGGATGATGCAACCCAGTTTCTTCCAAGATATTTACGTTTTGTGAAAGGAGTCGTGGATGCTAGTGATTTGCCCTTAAATGTCTCTCGCGAAATTTTACAAGATAATAAGCAAGTCGATAGTATTCGTGCCGCCTGTACTAAACGCGTCTTATCCATGCTCGAAAAAATGAGTGAAAATGATAAGGAAAATTATCAAAAGGTATGGGATGAGTTTGGTTTAGTAATAAAAGAAGGTCCTGTAGAGGATTTTGCCAATAAAGAAGCCATTGCTAAGTTATTACGTTTCTCTACTACTCTTACGGGTTCTGAAAAGCAAGATGTTACCCTTATGGACTATATAAGCAGAATGCAGGAAGGGCAAGACAAGATTTATTACAGTACTGCTTCCAGCCACAATGCAGCAAAACACAGTCCTCATCTTGAAATATTTAAGAAAAAGGGAATAGAAGTATTATTGCTAAGCGATAAAATTGATGAATGGTTAGTAGGTTATTTAAGTGAGTTTGAGGGTAAAAAATTACAGTCTATTTCGAAAGGAAAAGTTGACGATTTAGATAAAGAGTCTAGTGAACAAATTAAAGAGCAGGAAAAAACTCTTGAGCCTTTAATTAAGCACATCAAAACCATCTTAAATGAGCGTGTAAAGGATGTTGTACTTACGAGTCGTTTAACTGATTCACCAGCTTGTATCGTAGCTGATGAACAAGATATGGGATTGGAAATGCAAAGAATCCTACACTCAGCCGGTCAGCAAGTACCCCCATCTAAGCCAATATTTGAAATCAATCCTGAACATGCTTTAATTAAGCGTCTACATGATATTCAAGATGATACTCAGTTTGAACTATGGGTTACCATGTTGTTCGAGCAAGCGGTATTAGCTGAAGGCGGACAATTAGATAATCCAGCTGATTTTGTTAATCGAATCAATAAGCTATTGATAGCTTCTTAATTTCTATTCTGTAATTAATTAAAAGCCCAGTTATTTTGTAGCTGGGCTTTTTTATTGAGTGAAATTTATAGATTAGTCACCACCTATCCTAAGATATTCTATATTCGTCTATGCGAATGAAGTAAGGCAACCCAAAACCAGACATTATTGTAATGCGCTGCAAAGATAATAAATTCGAGTTGGTAAAATTAAAATAGATCGTTTTGAAATTGCTTAGCTCAAAAAAAAGCCCGATTTAAATCGGGCTTTCTCTTATAAAAAGAAATTCTTATTCGTCAGTTAAACGAAAATACTTAGTACCAAAATATCGTTGTAGTTTCTTTCTGATAGTGCCACGGCTGATACCGAGAATTTTGGCAGCTTGTAATTGATTTCCGCGACGTTTTTCCATCACAGCTTGCAGTAAAGGAGGCTCAACTTCCGATAAGATCATATCGTATAGATCGCTGATTGATTTGGTTTTATTTTCAGCAAGAAAGCGGGTCACCAAACTGTAGACTAAATCCTGTAAACCTTGACCTTCTTGTTTAAGGGATTGAGTTGTAGCTTGAGTTTCAATTACATTCATCTTAACTTCCTTATTATTAATTAAATCGTACTAATCCAATGGCTTACATAGTGTAAGCAGCACGATTGATTTTACAACAACTTTTGTTGATTATCTAGATTATCTAATTAAAACTATGCATTTATTTCAGTTAATTTTGCATTCACAATGCTTTCAAGTGAGCAATCTGATTTTTTTGAAGACATTTTTTCTTTTAAGTTATATAACTGAGATCGCATGTGTTGTTCCTGCTGAATATCCGCATAAAAATTTATAATATATTTAGATAATTCAATAGGGTTACAATCATATTGTAAAAATTCAGGTACAATCATTTTATTGCTTAAAAGATTACATAAACCTAAAAATTTGACTTTAATGAGCTTCATTGCAGCGATATAGGTTAATAGTGAGGATTTATAGATAATACACATTGGTTTTTCTAAAAGAGCACATTCTAAGGATGCTGTTCCCGAGGCAACAATGACAAAGTCAGCCGCGGTCATACACTCAATTGCTTGATCTGAAATGAAACTAATCGGTACTTTTAAATGATGAAAATAAGCTTTAATTTTTTCTGCTTTAATTGTTCTTGCTATAGGAAGAACAAAATGAAGATTAGGGTCATATTGTGCTAGCAAGAGGGCTGTATCACGCAAAACAGGCATATGACGTTCTATTTCATTAGTACGACTACCAGGGAGAAGCGCAATGATTCGTTTGTCCTGAGGTAGTTTGAAGAGCTCTCTGTAGACATCGGAACTAGAACCATTAGTCATTTTTTCTACTAAGGGGTGTCCTACAAAATCTACTGGAACTCCAGCTTGTTCGTAGATCTCTTTTTCAAAGGGAAGAATGACCGCCATGTGATCGACACATTTTTTTATAAGATGAATGCGTTTTGCTTTCCAAGCCCAAATTTGAGGACTAATGTAATAAAGAATTTTTAGATTTAATTCCTCTTTTGCATATTTTGCTAATCGTAAATTAAAGCCTGGGTAATCTACAAGAATCAATAAATCCGGAGGTTCATTTTTTAAATGAGCTTTAATAGCATTAAAGGCATTTCTAATTATTTTGAAGTACCGAAGAACTTCAGTAGCTCCCGTGACACCATAACGCGCAAGATCAGCAATGAGCTCGGCTCCTGCATCACTCATATGTTTACCACCAATTCCCGATATTTTAATACCAGGATGTGTGATTTTTAGCTGCTGAATTAATTTAGCAGCATGAATATCGCCAGATTCTTCGCCCGCAATAATAACAACGTGTTTAGTTTTGGGCATAGCGTATGAGGAGGTTACTATTAATTAAAGCAGTGATTTTTTCCGCTGTTTCTAAAGCGTATTTACCTTCTTCGCCTGTAACTAAAGGAATACTACCATGTTCAATACATTTTAAAAACGCTTTAATTTCTTCAAGTAAAGCATCTCCTTTGGCAAATTCTTTTTGGTCACTGGTAATATCTGGTATGCCTGGAAACATTTCACCAGTTCCTTTTTTAAAGATGGCTAATTGCTTTTTATGGTAATCAATAGAAATATAAGAGTCTTCTTGAAAAATACGCGTTTTTCGTTCTGTCTTAAAGCTAATACGGCTTGCTGTTACATTAGCAACACAATGATTAGCAAAGGTAATCCGAGCGTTAGCAATATCAATAGCCTTAGTTAAAACAGGAGTTCCTTGTGCTTCAATAGACGCGATAGGACTGTGTACCATATTTTGAATAATATCAATATCATGAATCATCAAATCCAAAATGACGTTAACGTCGGTTCCGCGAGGATTAAAGGGTGCTAAACGTTCTGATTCAATAAATAAAGGTTTGTGTAAGTGCTCATCTAAAGCCATCCGTGCAGAGTTAAATCGTTCTAGATGTCCAACTTGGAGTTTAGCACCTGTTTTCGCAGCTAATTGAATTAACTCTTCTGCTTGTGCTACTGTTTCTGTGATAGGCTTTTCTATTAGAACATGTATACCCTGCTCTAAACAGCCTTTAGCAATTTCAAAATGCTTGTTAGTAGTTGCTGCAATACTTACTGCATCTACCTTCCCAAATAGCTCGGTATAGTCTAAATAAGCAGGTACATTCAGCTCTTTTGAGACCGCGTTACACACTTCAGCATTAAGATCACAAACCCCGATCAAGTCTGCATTAGGTATTAATTGATATTTTTGAGCGTGAAAACGACCAAGGTAGCCCGTTCCTATCACTGCACATTTAATTTTATTCATTGCGAATCATTTTGATAATTATTTGCACGCATGATCGCATTTTTTAGGGAAAAAATCAATTTTATGCTGTCTGTGCCAGCTGGCGAATGGATTCCCGGCTTCTCGGAATGACAAATTTTAATGGCAGTGTTTTCATTTATTTATCTAATTACACATATCGAAGAATCAGAAGAATCAATAGAAAGGGGGGCTGCTGGTAAAGTTGGGGTGATAAATGAATTGGTTTTTGGCGGAGTTTGGATACCTATTTCAGGTATTTGTGAAATCCGATACTCTTGTAACAGTTCAGAATTTATTTTTTCTACAGAAACACCGGCTTCTATCCGAGCACAGCTAATTTGCAATGAATGACAGCGCGCTTTTAATACAGTATCAAGACTGTATTGCGAATCACTTGTGGAAAAATAATAGGAATGATTAATTAGAGTTGATCTTTTATCTTTAAAGCGCTTTATAGTTTCTTCATGTGAATCGGCGGTAATAAACAATTCGACTTCTTTAATGGCTTGTCGAATACAAAATGGATTCGCTGCTAAGGCTGCTCGTGCTTCTTCAATGGCCTCTTTAAATCCTTTAAATACATTAGGATTCGTTAATAAAAATAAATCGGGTATGAGTAATCGGGGTAATTTTAGATAGACGGCTCCATCAAAAGGTAGTGTTGAAACAAAGCCAGTAAGGGGATGCGTTTCGGTAGAATGGGGATTAAATTCAATATTTTGAAAGGAAGTTTCATCACAAGTTAATCCGCCAAAGCCAAAATGAAACTTATTTCCGCCATCGACCACCATGATTTTGCTTGAGCTATCTGAACTTCCTAGACAGCCTGCATTAGATAACATAATGTTATTCACTAAATCCCAATCATTTGTGAGCAATGCTAAGGCATAAAGTTTACCCAATAAATAGTTTTCATGGGGACTAAAATCTAAATCGTCCCGGTTGGGGATAATTTGTGTAGCCCACTCGCCAGCTGACATCATTTTTTTCTTAATAGCAACCTGAAGTTTTTTTTCTATAAATTCATTAAAATCAATACGAAACTTAGAGATAATCCCGGGCTCTCCCGTCTCTTGATCAATATGTAAGTAATTTTCAGTTGGCTCGAAGCTTTTACAAAGCCTTTTAGCAATAAGTTGATAAAGCACCTCACCGAAAGCTGCTTCAAAGAGTAAATCATTTAAATGCTGGGCATAAGGTTCTAATAGTTCTTTATCTCTTGTAGTGATATCGTCTTTATTAAGACGAAAATCATCAATAGTCCAATGTCTATATTGAGCTAGCTCTGTGGGGAAGCTTTCTTTAAAAATACCTGCAAAAGTTCTTGTTCTAGGTTTCTTTAGTACATAAAGACTATGTCCATCACTAAGAAAAGATTTAGGAGCCGCACCTTTGCTAATAGCTATGCTATCAGCAGGGTTTAGTGTAATTTCATCCGTGTTCCGTTTTATTATGGGCATTTTATAAACCCTCAGCTCAAAAAATCCTATTGATGTAAAATTTATATATGACTTTTGAAATAAAATATATAGGGGTATTCATCTAAATAAATAAAAAAAAATCTAAATAGAAAAATCCCTTTGAGAGTCAGGCGATTTAGGGGTAGTATCTGCAGAAAATTATAATAATAAAATAAAATGTCTGAACAAAACTATATTCTTATTGCTGGCGTTGATGAAGTGGGAAGAGGGCCGTTGGCCGGGGCAGTAGTTACTGCCGCTGTTATTTTAAAAAATCCTATAGCGGGTCTTGATGATTCAAAAAAATTAAGTCCTGCAAAACGTAAAAAATTATCGATACAAATTAAAGAGGAAGCTTTAGCTTATGCCTATGGGCGGGCTGAAGTAGAGGAGATTGATTCTCTAAATATCCATCATGCGACCTTATTGGCAATGAAAAGGGCAGTGGAAGCACTGCCTATTCAACCTCATCAGGCTTTGATTGATGGAATTCATCTTCCGCAACTAACAATACCCTGTAAAGCAATAATACAAGGGGATAGTTTAATTCCTGCAATTAGCGCTGCCTCTATTCTGGCAAAAGTGCTACGGGATGAAGAAATGGAGCAAATGGATCTTATTTATCCCGGTTATGGTTTCGCCAGTCATAAAGGTTATCCTACTGTCGCTCATAGAAAGGCACTAATAGAACTAGGTCCTTGCCCAATTCATCGCAGAAGTTACGCACCTGTCGCGGATCTTCTTGCCTAGTAGATCTAAAGCTTGATGCCAAGGGTACATTACTGAACGGAGTTGAATTATGTTAGATTCTACTATTAGCTAATAATCCATGTTGCTCTTCAACCTGTACTTCTTTTTTATCATTCACATTAAAAAACAAAATATTATCATGATGGCGCTTCACCGTGGAACGATGTGCGATACTAATGATTGTTGTTTTTGGCAGAAGTTCTTTAAGACGGCGATATACTTCTTCTTCAACCTGCTCATCTAAAGAGGCAGTTGCTTCATCTAAAAATACCCAGTCTGGCTTTCTTAGCAATACACGAGCAAAAGCAATTCTTTGTTGCTCTCCCAAAGATTTAAAACCAACTTGTTCATCTAATTTATTGCTAAGTTTTTCCATATTGACGGCTTTTAGAGCCGCAATTAATTCATTATCCGTGTAATTACAGTTCGCATCAGGATAAGCAAGAATTTTTCTTAAAGTATCACGAGGAAGGGTGGGTTTTTGCGGTAAGAAATAAACCGCTTCTAGACTATTGGGAATAATAATTTCTCCTTCACCAGATAACCAAGTTCCTGCTATTGCCTTGAAAAGACTGCTTTTTCCTGTGCCTGAAGGGGCTTGAATTAGCGTATGTACTCCGGGAGTAAATTGTAAATTAAGACCTTTAATAATTAATTCATTGTTGCCATGCAGTCGCTGCGAGCCATGGAGAGCCGAAGGCGCGGGCGAGTAGTCCCTGGTAGCCTTAGGGCCGGATGTTTTTCCGCAGGGAAAATATAAGGCCATACGAAAAGGCGTCAGTCATTGGGGAGCGTAGATTTTGAGGCCCGAAGGGGGAT
>CANJQE010000107.1 GCA_947476305.1 Legionellaceae bacterium | reverse complement strand
GCGTAGATTTTGAGGCCCGAAGGGGGATCAAAATCAAGGGGGACCAGGACGGCCAGGGCCGCCGGAGGCATACTTGTCGCCTGTTTTTGTCCCTGCCGGGGACTTGGATGTCCCGGCAGGTTTCTCAAAAACAGGCGACACGCTGCCTATTCCAGTCTTGGTGTGTTAGTGTCAGGAGTTATTGCTTTGGTTTTACTGGATTTTCGTCCGGATGTTTCAGCTCAAGGCAGTGCCTATGGCTTATTAAATGGTTTGGCCAATGGAATTGCCTGTATTTTCTTCATTATAGCTTTACGAAATGGCCCTACCATGCCTGTGGTATTGGTTACCTCAATGTATCCCATGATCACTTTAATTTTTTGTATGATCTTCCTTAAACAAGGAATAACCTTAAAACAAGGACTAGGCATGATTTTTGCCCTCCTTTCTTTAGTTCTCTTTTCTATGGAATAGAGTGTTCTTCTTGAGTTGCTAGAACTAATCCTTTTTTATAATACTCACAGGCCAGCAAAGTATCATTTAAACGCTCATACAAGGTGCCTAGTTCATTATAAGTGCTTGGTGTAGGTGTGAGCTCAAGGGATTGTTCTAGGTAGTGCTTTGCTTTACCCCAGAGATGTTGTGCACTCGCTTGACGCCCTAAACAAAGGAATAATGCGGCTGAATGTGGATTTTTTTTCAATAAGGATTCGGTAAATGAGAATTGTTCTTCATTGCTCGGTAATAAACTATAAAGCTCTATAAGTTCCGGATGAAATTCTTTGCGTAAATAACGTCTAAGCATATCTTCTGCCAGTGTATAATTTTGTATTCGTAATAAAAAGCCCACATAGCCTGTAATAATCTCGGCGTCATCACGGACGTTTTTGGGTACTTTATTAAATAAATTTATGACTGATTCAGGTTGATTTTGTTTTTCTAAATCAATCATCGCTTGTAAATAAGTATTTAACTGCAAACTCTGTAATTCTTGCGGTGATACCACATGATATTTTTTCAAATTAGGTAATAAAGTAATTAACTGAGGCCAATCTCTTACTTGTTCGTAGAGCTTAATTAACAGTTTTAATACATAAGGATGACGCGGCGCTAAATCATGTAAATGCCGTAGTGTGGCTAAGGCTTGCTCCCATTGTTGATTGGCTAATTGTAATTGTGCTTGGGTAAGCTCTACAGCAATTTTAGCCTCTGGCATGGATTGTTGCGCTTCACGAAGGTAGTGATCTCTTAATTGGCTATCGCCCATTTTTTGTGCTGCACGTGCTGCAGTTAAATAGTTAAGTAATGGAGTATCTGTATTGGGTAAAGCTTGAATAAGATGGTTTTGTGCTTTTTGCCAATAGCCTTCACTGTATTCAATGAGCCCCTGGCGCGTAATAGCCTGCGCTTTATGCGCAAGACGACGAGAGTTCCATTGATGAATTGTGCGGGGTGTCTGAGCTAGTTTATAAATTATATGTAGGCTGATATGCACGAGGATGAAAAAAAACAATAAAGCAAATAAGGCAAACCATAGAGTAGTTTCAATAGTCCAGTGATTAATGCCAATAACTACATAACCCGGGTCATTATGTAACTGGATACCTAAAAATACAGAGGCGAGTAAAAGAAGGAAAATACACAGAGCTCTGATCATTGTTTTTGCCCTCCTTTATTATTATTATTTTCGGGGCTTGTTAATTGTTTTTGTTCAATCAGTTGATTAATCAAAGGAAGAGCTTCTCCTACTTCGATTTTTTCTTCAAGTACGTTTATTTTTTGTAATTCAGTTAATTGTTGCACTAAGGGTGTTGTATCAGCTAAATGCTCATTAAAACCTTTTTTTAAGTTAGCGATAGCTTGCTTCAATGCTAATTGATAGGCTAGTGAATTATGGTTAAGAATAGCCCACTGCGCTTCTTGGATATTTAAACGAATATTTTCTTTGAGGAGGGATTCATATATGGGAGATAATAAAGGTTTAATTTCTTCATCATTACGACGAACAACTACTAATTTTCCTAAGAAATCAAAACTATTTTGTAGATGCGCTTGCCAATTAGAAAGAGTAGAACTAGATGAAGACTGTTCTGGGGCGCGTTCTGCATTCGTATTAAACGATAAATTTGTTTGTAAATGCAGGCTTGCAATGTTACTTTGCAACGCATCCAGTTGGCTTAACAAGCCCGGTATGTCTAGCTGATGCGCTGTTTTTAAGGCTAAGATTTCTTTAGCAATAACTTGTCTTATTGTAAACAGCTCAGCTGTATTCATTTGTCCTAAGATAGCATCCGCTTGTTGCAGCAATGCTTCTGTCGATTGGTCTCCAGAACTATTTATCCAGTGAGCATTAATTTGCGCTAATTCAAGATAATAACGTGCTTTAAGTAAGAGCCAATCCTGACTTTGATTTCCTTTTGGGCTCAGAGTTTGTACTTGCGTAGAAAACGCTTTAATTTTTGCTGTTAATTCCTGATGAGAATCACGCCAATCTGTAGTTTCCTTATTTAGCTCTTGCTTGAAGCCATTTTGTTGTTGTTTCAATTGACTTATTTGAGAGGCAAGCTGCGTATTTTCATGAGCTAGATTCGTGTTTTTCTGATGAGTCAGATAATAGTTGTAGCCTGCAATAACTAAGGCAGCAACAGCAATAAGTGGAGTTACTTTATTCATCAAGGGAAGAAGAGTCATTGCGGTAGGTTTATGAATAATAACCTCTTCAGGAGTATCAGGTAGTTCTTCTGTGGGTGTTTGGGAGATATTCTTTTCTTTTTCATTGCTATTCGCCATGAATATGATCCTTATAGTCCAATAACGTATTTATTATCCAGTTAGGATGGCTTATTTTAATTTTTTTTATGCCTAATATTGAGGCGGTTTTCGCAAGACGCTCACTAATAACCAGACAAGGTTTATTCTGTAACCAGTGATGAGCATCTTGGCTAAATAATTTAAAAAGATTATGAATCGATTGCTCACTGGTTAACAGTATAATATCCACAGCGTCATCTCGCCATAAGGAATTGGTAAATTGATAGTTTATCGCAGGCAAAATGCGTTGGTATACAGCGAGGATAATTAATTTTGCTTGCTTGGTTATTAATGATTCTTCAATGAGCGTGCGGCCGCCTTCTCCTTTGAATAATAATATAATTTTTTGTTTTATCTGCTGTAAACTAGGTAACGTAAGGACATGCTCACTATTGGGGACTAAAGGTAGATCATCTACTTTAATACGGTAGTGCTTTAGGGTATTCGCAGTGTTTTGACCAATAGCGATCACATGAATATGTTTCGGCCAGCTAATATGATGCTCCTGCAGTAGTTTAAAGCAATAATGAACTGCGTTGGCGCTTATAAATAGGGCGGAGCTCACTTCTTTTAAATCAGGTAGTAGCTCCAGCCATTCGCTATTATTTTCTTTAATTTCTAAGGTGGGTAAAGCAATAGAAAGGCCTCCGGCTTGATGAATTTGTTCACTTAATATTCGCCCTTGCTCTTGCGGGCGAGTATTTAAAACACGAAGTCCATTTAAAGTGTTAGTCATGAATTCGTGCTAAGAAGAGACGCCGCACCTTGAGCAAATAAAGACTCAGTACATTGCCTTGCTAATAAGTTAGCCTGCTCTTGTGAAGCAGTTTGGCTATGGGATATAGACACGATACCATCCGTGCTTAACAAACGAGCCCGCAGATATAATTGATTTTCCTCAGTAATAGTACAAAAAACAGCTAAGGGAACATGGCAATTACCGCCTAATTGAGCATTAACCAAGCGTTCTGTTTGCACACAAAGGGCTGAGCTTGGGTCATTAAGAGGCTTTATAAGTTCTTGCACTTCTGTGTCTTCTGTTCTGCTTTCAATGCATAAAGCACCTTGCCCGCAGGTAGGTAACATTAGCTCATCAGAGAGTAGCTCCGTAATGGAGTCTTGTAAGTTCATCCGTTCTAAACCAGAGGCTGCGAGAATAATGGCATCGTATTCACCCGCCTGTAATTTGCCTAAACGAGTTTGAATATTACCTCTTAGGGTTTTTATTTGTAGATCAGGGCGATAGGCGAGTAATTGCGACTGTCGTCTTAAGCTTGCTGTACCAACAATGGCTTGAGAGGGTAAGGCGTTTAGGTTAGGGTAATGGTGACTAATCAATGCGTCAAAAGGATTATCACGTTTACAGATGACGGATAAACTTAATCCTGAGGGAAGCAAAGCCGGCATATCTTTAGTAGAGTGTACGGCAAGATCTGCCCTTTTATCTAATAAAGCTTCCTCTAATTCTTTAACAAAAAGTCCTTTCCCGCCCACTGCGAGCAATTTATCTTTAAGAAATTTATCACCGGAAGTCACCATAGGTACTAATTCAACATGTAACTTGGGCCATAGTTTGAGTAATTGCTCTCGAATGTGATTCGCTTGCCATAGAGCCAGAGGACTTTGTCTTGTGGCAATGGCTAAGGTTCTAGAATTCATGTGATTTAACATTAAAGAGAACGAATACCGATAATATCATTGATTTTTCGTGAATGGCAGTTTCTCTCCCGCGAGCGCTTCAATCTGACTGTTCCTCAAGATTTAAGACTAAGACAGGATTTACGAAAAACTCTAATAAGCAAATTAAAGATTAAATCTGGCTTTTATGAATTCTTTCTGAAAGAATAGTGCATTAATTTATAATGATGTAAAAAAGGTTTATCATGCGTTCTGGGGTGATGACGATATTGTTTGTGTTTTCTTCGTTAATTTGTGCGGCAAGTCCTAGTGAAGAGCAACAGCAAATAGAGCAACGTATTCAACCTGTAGGTCAGGTTCATGTTCAAGAAGAGAAAGTAAAAAATCAAGAGCAAACTACAAAGAAAGAAACAGCAGGACAAAAAATTTACGAACGCTTTTGTGTAGTATGTCATCGTGATGGACTTGTAGGCGCGCCTAAGTTCCATGATGAACAGGGCTGGAAAAGTCGTTTGTCAGGTAGGACATTAGACGATTTAGTGGCTGCGGCTCTAAAAGGTTTAAATGCTATGCCTGCTAAAGGAACTTGTTACGAATGTAATGAGGATGATATTAAAGCTGCAGTGGAATATATGTTACCTAAATCATGACTAAATTAAATTACAGAAGAGTTCAATATATTTTGGTGCTAGTCACCGTCTTTGTTTTATTTTTTTCTTTGTACTCTCAATATGTTATGGGTTTACAACCCTGCCCCTTATGTTTGATGCAACGGATTTGTGTTTTTGTGTTATTAGGGCTTATGGGGTTTACTTTAGGGACCTTATTAAGAGCCCGCATTCTTAGTTTATTGCAGTGTTTTGTTGCTTGTGCCGGATTATTTTTTGCTTTAAGACAATTATGGTTACAGTCTTTACCGCCGGGAGCGGCTCCTGCCTGTATGCCTGGATTGGATATTTTGATTCATTATTTCCCCTGGCAAGATGTAGCGCGTGCCTTATTATGGGGCACAGGTGATTGTGCTGAGGCTACTTGGAGTTTCTTCGGAATTTCTATGGCGGGATGGGCGGCTTGTTACTTTATATTTATGGCGATATCCACTTTATTTTTATATTTTCGTAGTCTAACACCAGATTAATAACTAGCAATCCTAAGATGAGTTAGTTATTATTGCACCCCTTTGAATAATTTTTGCATTCATGAACTCTTTTTCTTGTGAAGTACTGCATCAGCATCGCTATAATAAAGCGCGTGTGATGCGGGTTACTACCGCCCATGGTGACTTTATAACCCCTGTTTTTATGCCTGTCGGGACTCGTGCTGGGGTAAATAATATGACTCCTTCTGAATTACAAACTGCAGGCAGCCAAATTATTTTAGGCGGTAATACTTATCACATGCTCTGCGCTCCAGGAATGGAAGTCATTGAGCAAGCTGGAGGCATGCATCCTTTTATGGGATGGCATGGTCCTATGTTAACCGATAGTGGTGGTTTTCAGGTTTTCAGCTTGTCAAAAAATAAAGAAATTTGCACTATTGATGAAGAGGGCGCACATTTTAAATTGCCTGGTACGCAAGGTATTATCCATATGACGCCAGAAATGTCTTTGGAAACGCAAAAAATTATCGGCGCGGATATTATTATGGCCTTTGATCAATGCACTCCGGATAGTTGCAGTAAAGAAGAAGTGGCTCATATTATGACGCGTACTCATCGTTGGTTAAAACAATCGATGCATTATCACCAGCAATTTCCTAATTCCCGCTATGGTTATTCTCAGGCCTTATTTGGCATTATTCAAGGAGGAATATTTGAAGATTTACGCCAAGAAAGCGCCGAGTTTATAAGAACCATGAATACCGATGGAGTTGCTATTGGGGGGGAAACAATTGGCTTCGATATGGCTACTACAGTGGAAGTTATTCGTTGGGTACGTCCTTTTCTTCCAGAAAATAAGCCGCGCTACACTATGGGTGTAGGAATGTCACCCCAAGATCTTTTAGAGGTCGTTGCAGAAGGCATTGATATGTTTGATTGTGTAGCACCAACACGAAATGCACGTCATGGTGCATTATATTGTGGGGAAGTGGTGCAAGAAGGACAGTGGTTACGTTTTGTAAGTGAATATGAAAATGAACGGATTCAGATAAAAAAATCTTGTTTTACTGATGATTTATCCCCTATTATGCCTGCTTGTACTTGTTATACCTGTCAACATTATACGCGCTCTTATTTACATCATTTATTTAAACAAAAAAACAATTTATTTACGGCTCTTGCTAGCATTCACAATATTCATGTCATGCATGATGTTTGTGATAAAATGCGGCAGTTAATCATCAACTCATAGAGGTAGACAGGAGATATAATGCTTGTAATTAGTACATCCAAAGGAGATATCCATATTGAATTAGATATGGAGAATACACCTAAAACCGCAGAAAATTTTTTAAATTATATGCGTTCAGGTTTTTATAATGACACTATATTTCATCGTGTTATTGATGGTTTTATGATCCAGGGCGGTGGTTTATCTGCCACTATGGAACAAAAGAAGACTGAAGAGCCTATTCAAAATGAAGCGAAAACTGGTAAGCTCAATAAGCGTGGCACCATTGCTATGGCAAGAACTATGGATCCACATTCTGCTACAGCCCAATTTTTTATTAATGTAGCAGATAATAATTTTCTGAATTATAGCTCTGATTCTGCTCAAGGTTTTGGCTATTGTGTCTTTGGTGAAGTAATTGAAGGGATGGATGTTGTCGATTCAATTGCGAAAGTAAAAACAGGTCAACGTTCTAGTTATGGGGATGTGCCTGTTGAAGAAGTTGTGATTCATGAGGTTAAAGAAATTTAGTAAGTCTTCACTTCGAATCAAGAAAAAGCCAGATTTGAGCTCAAATCTGGCTTTTTCCCTCTCCTAAAGGCTTAAAAATTTAAGTGTTCAACCGTGCATTGCATTAAAGCGCTTTATTTAATTTTTCTTTTTTTCAAACTTTCAGAATAATCAAATATGGGTATTTGAATATGAAAGAAAATGGCTAAAACGCGCGCAGCGAATATAGAAATTAATACAATAAAGATATTAATACTATGAGCTATCTGAAAATGAGCCAAGATTATAAATAATAAAGAGCCAGCGAGTGCAATTACCGCATACAGTTCTTTTCTCAATACTAAAGGAATATCATTACAAAGGATATCGCGTAACATCCCTCCACAGATCCCTGTTAACATTCCACTAATAATAGCAATGCTTGGCGACATACCATGAGCTAAGGCTTTCTCTGTTCCAATAATCACAAAAGCTGATAAGCCAAGAGCATCCAGTATCAGGAACAGTTTCATTATTCGTGCCAAAGAATGAGCAATAAAGATGCTTGTAAAGGCCAAAAGAGAAGTATAAAGCAAATATTCTGGATGAGTTACCCAGGTAAGAGGATAGGTATCAAAGAGCACATCTCTTACTGTACCACCACCTAAAGCGGTAATAGTAGCAATCAACATGACCCCAAAAAAATCCATTTTTTTTCGTCCAGCAGCTAAGGCGCCCGTGATAGCTTCTACACAAATACCCATAATAAACAAATAATGAAGCAGCATAGGATTAGTTATGAGGTGAAATTAAAAAATAATGATATCATACTATGATAAATGGCGAAATTTTGCACTTCAACTAAAATGTATATTATATACAAAGAAAGAAAGTATTGGAGAGTATTTAATGACAAGTAATGAACCCGATAAATCAAAATTATTTATTAATAAAGTCGATGGACAAACTCGAGAGCAAATTATTCAGCTCGATCAAAAACTTAGAATGGCGCGCGCTGAGATTGAAGCTAAATTAGCAAGTATAGAATTATATAACGATAGTAAAGTCGCGAAGTATAAAGATGCTTTGTTGGATGTTCAGCAAGAGATAAACGCCGCACTTGAAGGAATAAGCTCTTTAGTGAATATGGTTGTTGAGCCAGAGCTAGAGGAAACCCTTTTCCAAGCAGAAACTATAGATAACCTTAGACAAATGCTGTCTAAAAATTTAGAAAAAGTATCCACAATAAAAAATATAGATTTTAATTTTTAATCGGCGAACAGTAAATTATATTTATTTTTTTCTTCCCTATGTTTTTGGGTGAGTATTTGACTATTCGCCAATACAATCCCCGCTAGACTAATAATTATAAGACTCGGAGCACTCAAGTAATGAGTTCTTCTTACTAAATAATCTGAAAGTAGTGGCGGCAATCCCGATGCCAAACTGGCGGCAAGAGCATAAATTATAGATAAGCTAGTACAGCGAATTGGTAGAGGAAATAATTCAGTTAGTACAACAGTAGCAACGCTGTAATAGCAGGCACAAGGAATGGAAATAAGTAGTTGCATACAAAAAAAGTAAGTCGCATTTCCGTAATTAATAGCTTGCATAAAAGGATAGCTTAGAAGTACTAAGCAAGCACTCGCAGCAGATAATAAAATAAGCCGATCGCTTTTATCAGAAAGCCAACCAAATAGAGGAATCAGCGTTGTCACTAATAGTAAAGAACAAATAGTGGATAGCATAATAAAATGTCGAGAGAGCTCCGTATGCTGTACTGCATGCATAGGAATGTATAAGTAAAAAAAATAGCCAGTACTAACCGATAAGAAACTAGTAAAAAAGGCGAAATTCACTATAAAGGGATATTTTTTTATGAAATCTACTGATTGCCGATAAATAATTTGTGTGGATGGTTTTCTTCGATTTGCATAATAAAGTACATAAGCTAAGCTTTCCGGCATTTTAGAGCGAATATAAAAACCTACGCCAGTACTAATTAAAGCTAAGAGGAAAGGGATGCGCCAATACTGAGTATCTGGTTGGCCTTTGCTGTAATAGTGCAGGCCTTCAACTAGGACGCACGCAATTAAATAGCCTGCTTTAACACCTACAGAAGACCAACAGCCTCTAAAACCGCGTTGCTTATCAGCACCACTTTCCACCAGTAAAGAAGACGAGTTTAAAAATTCAGAGCCTAGAGCCATGCTTTGAATTATGCGACAACATAATAAAAAGAGAGGCGCTAATAAGCCTATTTTATTATAATTAGGAATGAGGCCTATTAATGCAGTGGAAAATCCCATAATAATAATTGAGGCAATTAATACCTTCTTTCTTCCATAAATATCCGAGAGTAGACCCAACAAAAAAACACCTATAGGTTTGGCTAAATAGGCGATAAAAATGAGCGATAGAATCACTGTTGGTTTACCCTGGCTATCACCTAACAATTCGCGTGATAACTCACTAGATAAGAAATAACAAATAGACATATCATAGGCTTCAACAATATTGCCTATAAGGCCACCCAAGATTATTTTATTTTTATAATTCATATTTTTCCTATGGGATTCAGCTTATTTATTAGCCTTTCCATGTATCGCCTTGATAAAATAAGGGCTCCAATAAATTGAAACAATATTGACCAATTTTATAAAAATCATCATGTTGGTTGATAAAGAGCTCTTGCGTCGATGCACAAGCTTTGTGGCTGGCTAAAGAATAAATTAGCGTTTGATTATTAATTTGAGTGGCAAGTGATATACCCAGTGCATAATCATGTTTCACTTGTTTCAGATAATACAGCTCATCATAACGAGATGTATCATACAAATTATGCCAATAGTCATGGCTGTTTAAAGTAAACCACTGCGGATCATAGGAGCGATCATAGCGCCATAATAAGCTATTAAATAAATTAAATTCCATGGCCGGTGTGGACGATAAGGTTAGGAATTGTTTTTGGGAAGTAACTTGTGTAATTGCTATACTGTGCGCGGTCACAAATTGAGGTTTTAGCTGCTTGACATTCCTGTACAAAGGATCATCATTCGCGCTTTTAGCCAGCAAGGGATATGTCGGTGATCAATGTAGTATTTTCAGATGAACAACTCACTCAATTAAGCAATTT
>CANJQE010000106.1 GCA_947476305.1 Legionellaceae bacterium | reverse complement strand
ATAAACCACTGCCCTCATATTCTTTTATAATCTTTTGCCAGTAATCTGCTGCTAGTTTCACCATGCTCTCCTCTTTATTATTGTAGGGCACAGTTTAATTAAGTTTTATTTTACTAAAAGGTGTATTTGGCCGAACGCATACTATTAATATAGTATTAATGGAGCATTAAGCATCCAATACAGTTAGATACTTTAGAAAATAAAATAAATTTCGGTTCAATGCAGGCTTAGCTTAACAACCGCGCACATTCTCAGCCCTAACGGATTATGGTAAATAATAAATTGAATAAGAGAAGTTATATCGAACGTACGTTAAAGAAATGTAAAAAAAGAAATCTACATTTCTTCAGTGTGTATTAGGAATTAAGAGTACATTGCAATTTCATATACCGGGCTTTAAAGCTTTATCTGACTCTGCATCAGATGCAGGTACGTCACTTAAATCTTTATGCGCAGCTCGCCAAAATCTTTGTATTTTTATTGCGGCGTCATGTTGAGTGACGGATTGGAAACGAGCATGATAGGAATCAGTAGGTGCGGAAGGATACTTAAGAGTGATTTCTTGAAAGTACGATAAAGCCAGTTTTAACTGAAAGTGGCAATTTGGTCTCGCCATATCCAAAAGCTTTGCTGCTGCTTTAAAACAGGAGTCTGCGTCTGCATCACTTTCAATCAACTCTTCAGTTTGTGTTAACTGTTTAAAAAACTCCTTATCAAGTTGCATAGTACCTTCAATAAGTGTGACTGTTGCATATAAAAGTTTTTCTAGCTCCCGTAAAGGGCTTTCGCGGTTATATCCCCCTAAATCTTGGTGCACACCATCAACAGCCATACCCACACCAGAAACCAAGGCATCACTAATCTCATAAATTGGCTCACCCGAGTAGAGGCTATATTGTTCACTCCGAAGAGCACTCTCATCCAATGCAGAATAATCAGGCGTCATCCAAAATTGAGTTTGCATAAAATGCTTGTCAAGACTTACTCGCTGTTTTAATAAACCAAGGGCTCTAGATTCAGGCATTCCTGTCATTAAGCTAATGGCTTCTGCACAACTGGAGAACATAAGAGCAGCTAAATCTTTCCATACCTTGGCTTTTTGAGAATTATCACTTATTTCGCTCGTTACTTTATTTCCATAGCTACCAAGTGTTAATTGAACCACTAATAAATATTCAGCTATGGTATTAAGATATAAGTAATTACCAAATAATTCACGTTTACTGGTAAATAAGGAACTAGCCGTATCGCCAGATTTGTCCATAAATGAGGGATGATAACCGCCTGTTAGCAATTCAGAAAAATAACGCTTAGTAAAATCAGACGCAGTTAATAGGCTTGTGATCGGCATGCTATCTCCCAGATCAGCTAAACCACTACTGCGTAAATTTACAAATTCAACCGCTTTTTGCCATTTATCCACTCGACCTAATTGAAATTGTAAAACATTTAAAAGTTGAACTAAGGCTTGATATCTCCCTTTATCATCTCGTTCCTCTGCACTTGAATGAGTATGAAATATATCAGCCAACTGAGGAAAAACTATTCCTTCGCGCAACAGTGAAAAGAGATCATGCACGTTTTTTTTCACCGAAGAAGTAAACTGTTTAAAACTTTGATGTTCATCATGCAAATAGGTGAAATAAGTAGGTGGTGCTTTATAGACATAAACTTCAAGGTCTTTAGTATCCGCAATTAAAGCTACCAATTGATCATAATCAGGTGCTCCACTGCATAACTCTAGAATTTCTGACTTTTTAACAGAATATTGGCCTAAAGGCTGCGGTAACTCACTGTGTACATCTAAACGAGATTGATTTTTTCGTAAATAATCCGCCATACGAAACTCTTCTTCTAAGCTTGATTTGTGCTCGCCTTTTTTTTGTACTTTTACGGCAAAAACTTCTCCAGAGGGGCCACTAAACAGTATAGTTCTTCCCTGGATGCGTACTAATTTATCACTTTCCATAGTATATCGAAAAGTCGTGTCTACCGGAGCTTTCTCTTTTTTATAATAATGTCCTGTTGCCAGAGTTATTTCCTTTGGCGCTGTTCGCATCAATAGATTATCGGTAAGATTGGAATGATAAAAATTGGTGGTCAGACTTTCCCGATACATGGGATTGAAACTGGAATCTGCATCATAGGAATGAGCCAGCCATGCCATATAAATGGGATTAGGGAAAAGAAAAACGGAAGAATCTTTAAATTTTTGTATAAAGGCCGTTTGATTTTTTGTAAGAGGCTCTTTGTACTGAGTTTGAATTAAAGTCAGCATAAAATTACTATGAGCTCGGTTATTTTTTAACCAATTAACAATAGGGTACTCACTGTCTTTAATATTTTTGTTAACTAGTGCCCAGACTGTAGAATCTTTGGTTGCAAGATGGCCACCCAAAGCTCTAGCTAAAATAAGTATTTGGTTTCTTTTGTTACCATCTATTTCTGAATTGGCCAATGATTTGAGAAAAATATAATGAGTTGCAAGTTGTTGAGCAGAAAGGGAACTTAGATTATTTGCTGTGATGCATTTACTAACCGAGCTTAGATAAATAGTGACTAATTCATTTCTAGTTGCTTCAAAAGGAATTCCCTTTAAGGTTATTGGGTGTGCCCTCACTGTCTTAACGGGTGGTGGTAGTGTGGATGAATCAGGAGCACCATCTCCTACGCGAGCTAAAAAAGACTGTCTTTCATGGGGAATAATCGTTGGTTCTTTTTTAGCCCTCCCCTGCACTGCAGAAACTTTGGGTTTTCCTTTTTCAATCCCCGTAGACAGCCCAGCCCCCCGTCCCGTAGGCGGTGTAGAGACTGCTATTTCTACGTCTTTTTTTGAGGACTCAGCTGCAGCTGCTTTTAATTGACTCTGTGCTTTTTTTACCGAAGTAGCAGTTTCTGGTATAGCTATTTCTGATTCATCCTTTTCAGCATTAGTAATAAAATCGATTATCCATTTTAAAAAGCGCCACATAGTACGTCCTCAATTGTCCCAAGCTATATCGTTATAAATTATTTTTAGGTTTATCCTCTGCTGTATCTTCACTACTTTTTCTACAAGAATTGAAACACCAAAACATAGTTCTCATTACTCCCCTCACAGAAAACTCTCTTGTTGGAGTTGGTTCTGCTGTAGCTGGAGTAGGAACCACTTGCGTTGGTGGAGTAGCAATAATCGCCGTCTCTACCACATCATCTACTTTATGGTCTTTTACTGCTTCTTTATGGTCGTCTTCTATTGTTACTGTACTCTGATGATACCAATCAGGAGTGTGAACTTGTACTAAAGCCCCATAACAACCCTCTACAGAAAACCCAGCTTGTGCCGTTTTTTTAGGGTCGGCCTCTTGGCCATCAACACTAATAGGACCAACGATCCGAAGAGCACGCTCTACTCTATCTGATTCAATTCCTAAATGAGGCCATTCAGTGGAATCAACATAGGGGACACCTTCTCCAGTCGCTGCAAATAAAGCTCTGGAATAATGCATGATATCAAGTCCATCTTGTTTGCCAAACAAGCTAATTAAGTTAGGCACTATACCTGTCATCCCGCGTGAATGGCCTATAAATACTTCTACAGGACTTTTACAGCGCATTAAATCAATCATATGCGATAAATGGATAAGATAACCTTCTGCCGTTTGATCAAAGTGATCACCTACCCTATCTTCTATGGATCGCGCGTATAAGACGATTTCATCTTCCGAATAAAGATGGCTTAGATTTTTTCGTGCATAGGCTGCAAATTGTTGGGCTCCATATAGGTGATAACGATGATAAGCATCGCCATAAGAAGCTTCACTTTCTCGTCCCGCTACAAAAAACAATTGGGCTATATTTAATTTTTTAAGATCCAAGTCACTCAAATCCGCTATACTTCGCCCGTCTTTACATACATGGGGCGAGTCTTGCCTTTGAGCAGATTGATGCATTAATTGACTGTACATCAGAGTACGCATCGTATGAGGTAAGCCATGAATAGGCCGATGGAGTTGGTGACCATCAATGGTGATAAAACGTTGTAAGTTGTGGCCATCCCCTTGGGCACGGGTAGCTTTAGGACTCTTATAATTATAGTCCCATTCCGGTCCTACTTCTCTGTAAGGCTGAGATAATCTCTCTTTATAAACATACTCGGCCACCTTCAATACATCAGAATCTAAAATTATGGGCACAATAACCACCTTAATTTAATTAAATAAACATAGCTTTCTTTAATGCTACAACAAGTCTATTTATTATGCAATACATACTTTATTTCTTATATCAAATAAAGTACTAAAGGCCAAATTCGGATCATTTTTTCTTTCTCTTTGGCCTTCGACTAGAGTTCTTTACATCTATTGCCTCAAGCCATTCTGAAGCTATCATCTTCTTCTGCAGCATAAACAACTAGGGGCTCTGGTTTAGCGCCAATTGCAACAGAAACCCGCTCAAGCAATACTATATTTTCCTCGATTTTTTTCGGTGCACTATCTAACTGTCTCACCAGCAAATGCAAAGCAGTAGCATTCTCTTCAGAAATACCTAAACCATCTTTTAAGTCAGCGACATTTTTGCCTGCTAAAATTTTAATAATTTGCGCCGCACTAAGCTCTGGATTATTCAAATCGAGTTTAAATTTTGCTATTGCTTGTTCCTTCATTCTTGCTTCGAGTCTTGAGTCCGTAGTAATGCCCAGTGCATTTGTAACAGCCCACATTCCTCCATTTTCGGCATCTAACTGTTCAGCCCGCACATGTTTTATTTGATCTAAATTATCATTATGAATATTACATACGCCTCTTAATTGCGTAATCAAATCGCTTTTCTTAATTTGTAAATCTAAGACTCCGGACTCAGCTTTTCCTTTTTTTACACCAAAGGATTTGTGATATTCAGGAATGGCTTCCATTTGTCTTTGCGCTGTTACTGAAGCATCTAAAGTCACTTTAAGTTTATCTATATGATCAAAACAAAGTCTTATTGTTGGTGCTACTTGCGCAAAGCTAGCACGATCCTTAATTGCAACAATTTGGTCATTGGCCAGATTTAATAAAAGTTCAACCATACTTTGATTCACTGTTTGTAATCGAGCCTTTAATGCATTTACATCAGACATATCAAGAGGAGCTACTGAATCACCATGTAACTTAACTCGTTCCTGACTAATAAACTCAAGCACTTTCAAATGTTGATTTAGCAGTGTTGTTGCTGTTGCTATATCACGAAAAGATGGCATCTTCATTTTCTCTAATTTAGTAATATCTGCTGCTGCCTTAGCTACAAGATCATTAATTAACTTGGGTTGAGCTCGTTGTAGTCGTCCTTCTAATGCTGCTATATCAGAGAATTCCACTGCGGTTTCTTTATCAGTATGCATCCGTGTTTTTTCTTCTTTCAGAAATGTGAGCGCACCCTGCATGCTTGTTAATTCAGCGACTGCCTGAGCATATTTTACAGTATCATCGGGTTTAACCTTTTCAAATGCAGTGATTTTTTGAGTCACATCTTTTAAAAGAGCATCATAATATTCTTTATTTTTTGCCTTAGAAAGAGACTCTAATGAGACCGGTTGATCACCTACTTTTGTTAAGAACTCAGTGATTAATTTCCCCTTTGCTTCAAATTCCTCTACTGTTACATTATCCTTCTTCAACTCTAATAAAAGCCCATGTAATTGGTCCGCATTCTCTTTTGATAGACCAAGTCCAGCTTGTAATTGACCAGGATTATTCTTCCGCAATAACTCCATGAGTTGATAGACACTACTCTTGTCATTATTCAAAGAGACTTTAAAGGCCGCATAGTTCTTCTCTGATTGAGCCTCGTTTTGACTTAATGAAGTTGTTACTGTCCTAAAGAAGCCGCCATGAGCTGTTTCTGTTACAGCTAATTGCTCACGAAGGCCTTGTCTTGCTTTTGCTACATTATCGAGGTGAACTTCAGCTATGCCCCGTAATTGCATCATCAGAATTTCACTGTTGTATTGCAATTGCAACATTACTGGATAGGCTTTTTGCTGTTTTTCTCCTAAAGCAGCTCTATAGGTATCTAGGTCAGCTCTTTGCGTTTCGGTCAGCTCAAGATCCGCTACCAGATCAAGAAATCCTTTTATCTTAGGCGCATTTGCTTCAAGAGTTGATGGATTTTTTATTGTAGCCAGGGTTTCTTTGGCAGCTAATAATACCATATCAACAAAATCTTTCTTAAAAGTTTGTACTTGAACTTTTAATGCATCTAAATCGGACTGATCAAGAGGCTCTGTTGACTCGCCATGCGTCTTAATTCTCTCTTTACGAATCAATTCTATGCCTTTCTCGTAACCACCAAGCTGCGATTTCATCGCTGTACGACTCATCTTCTTACTCGCTTTTGCATAAGCGCCTATCTCATTAGTTACTACCTCCAGAGTTGAGGCAAGTAATTTAGGGTGAGTCTCTTGTAATCTTTTTTCTAATGCTTCTATATCAGCAAATTCCACTGCCTTATCTTTATCAGTATGCATACGAATTTTTTCATTACGCAGGAATTTTAATTCCTCTTGCATAGTAGTAAGCTCAGACATTGCTTTGCTAGCACTTTCTACACTAACAGGTTTAACCTTTTCAAAATCAGTAACCTGTTTGGTCATTTCCGCAACAAGCGCTTCATAACGGACTCGCATTTTTTCAGCATCCACTACCACTGGTGCTGGGACAGCGCGTTGAAGTGATTCAAGATTTGCACTCAGCTTTTGACGAAGCTCAACAATTTGTCCTCTGAGCTCTTGCCCAATATTTGCACCTTCCATTTCCTTTTCTGTAGGAAGTTTATTAAGAACTTGTGCTGCTTCTGCGAAATTTTGTTTATCCAGATCTGTAGTACAGTCGTTTAGAACAGAAGTAACAATAAGTTCAATCATTTTCTTATGATACTCTTGCTTAAAGATATCCATTGCTTGCTTAATACTAGCCGCTTCTTTTGATGCAAACTTAGCCCACTCTTCGTCCTTAGGAAATTGCTCTAAGGCTGTTCTCATCAGCTTCGTTTGTTGCTGCCAGTCCCCAACTGGGTGCGTAAGAACTCGATTACATTCATCTAAAGCAGGAATGACTTGCATATTAAGAAATTCTCTACGTGCAAGTGAAATTTTGTTATCTTTATCAGGATTCCAATAATGCTTCAATCTGTCGATCCAACCTGTTCTAAGCTCTTGTGTAGATTGTCTTCTCATCTCTGCTAGTAAGTCTGCTGCATTACTGTCTAGGTTGTAGGTACCTTTGTTACTATCCAAAGCACTTAATACTTGAGTTATTTTAGCCTTTTGCATTTCGATGAACGGTGTAACAGCGTAGCCACTTTCATGACGAGGTATAAAGTCAGGGCTTTTTACTGCCATTAAACGAATCACATTAGGGTTACCTTTGCTCACTTCCATAGGAATCAAAGCCACATCATCAGGTAAATAGACTGAATACTCATTCTCAGCATCTACACGATGTAAACCCACTCGTTTAGCATCAAGTAAGCCCTCTGGATCTTCAATATCTAATCTTATGTTATTTTGATTATCTGCCCCATGAGTAAAAAATGATGCGGAATCAGAATGAGATGAAGTACTGGAACAGGTTCGTGACAGTATATGAGAGAAGTGATTGATTTTCATTTGTTGGTAGGCTTTGGGGCCTGTCTCTGAAAATAATTCCGTAGTAGTATTAGCAATAATAGCTTCAGATTGAGCGAGTATTTTCTGAGTCAAAGCTGGAGGTAAATTCATTAATCCTTTATGTATTGTTTTAGGTCGTTCTAGCCTTCTATCGTATTCAAGAGCTTGAACGTCGGACAACGACTTAAAAGTAGAAGGTATCATAAGTGCAGTAAGTAATACTTCCCTAAATGAAGAACCCGAATCTCGTCCTTGGGCGACCGCATTTAAACGGGTGTAGTACCAAGCTCCGTCTTGCATCATATGAATCAAGGCCATCTTAACAGAATGCTCGGGAGTGCCTCTTCTATTCTCACGATCAGCACGATATCCTAACCATTTTTTACCAATCATTTCACGGGAAACCGGCTCTCCTCCTGTAGTATGAAATTCCGTACCCTCTTCATGTTTCATTAGGGTATCGATATTCTTTATGTCGGTATCATTTAAAAGTGACCCTACAATGGCCATGTCACATTTAGCTAATAAACCGCGAAAGAATTTTTTATCTAATCGTTGGCCATTTATAAGTACATGATCCACTTGGATTGCATCAGGATTCGCCATGATTTCTTTGAGGATATTGGCTGCTGCTAGTTCATCTACATTTGCTTCTCTTCGTGTAGTGTGTGTACTGGCTTGAACAGCTGCTTTTACAGGGTCGATTTTCGCTTGGTGATGGGCTTCTTGTAATTGCCCCAAACAATAATCCACGTCGGTTTCACATTTTGCTCTTTCTGGAGAGCTCACATATTGTGTGAAGTATTGGTATGGTTTAAAGCCTGCTTTACCCCCTTCCAGATGTTTACCTGCTGCCCCTGGAAAGCGTTTTTGTACCTCTTCCTGTTGCAAGAATTCATCTACACGCATCCAACGTTGAGTCCCTTGCAGCTCATAACTCTGAGCGAAAAAGGCCAATGAACCTACAGTCTCTCCTGATTTAGGAGCATTTCTAATAGGCTGGCCGTCTTCACCGATAACATAACGACCTAAACTCCCATCGGTATATTCAAATTTCTCTCCAGGTTGCAGCACGTAAGTAGCAGGGAAAAATTTGAGAGCACCTTTTAGAACGTCTGTTTCTGGTGATATTGGTGGGTGCAAGAGTGCTTTCTTATCAGCCCCCCTAACATAACGGAATTGACCAGGGGCAGAAAGTACAATGTGATCGTCTCTTCTTGGGCCGTTAGGAACAGAAGGTCTTGAATCAAACTCCGTAACCACTTCATGGGTAGCATGAAAAAATTGTCTTTGAATGGCAAATACAGCCTCGGCGCCTTTGCTACTTACCCAAGGTTTTAGTGCCTTGAAATAATGTTCCAAGAAGGATTCAGGTGGTTGTTTTACCCTCATTAAATCCACCATATGACTTTGGTTAACCAAGACATGGGCTGGAGAAGCTTCCCAATCGCCTTTTTTACCTTCAACCACCTTGGCATAATAATCGACATCGGCTTGATCTTTGAATACATCAGGTATTAAGGTCGCTTCATTTTCTTTAACATACTTTAAGAAGGCATCTCTGCTTTGCTCATGATATCTAGCATAATTTAATGCAGACTCTTCATCATCTCGTCCTGCCACAAAGAAAGCCTGAGCAATCAGAATTTTTTTCAGCTCTTCGGGCGTAACATCCGCTATAGTGCGGCCATCTTTAAATTTTTCTAAAGGTTCACCCCTTAATTTTGCTTTACGGGCTTCTTCAACTATCACCTCGGAATAAGCCATAGTACGCACGGTATGCGCAAGACCATGGACTTGCCTGTAGACCATTTTTCCGTGCATATTTACTGGGGTTGATTCAACAGGTCCTGTATACGGCGTTCCTAAATATTTATCATTGGCATGCCGTAACGCGGCACGTACAGTATCATCGGTATATAAAGAAAAACCATTCCAAGGAGGGAGTGTAGTCTTTGGAGCAGTAGGTTGGACAGTAACTTCTGCAGGTCCTGTAGTTCCCACAGAAACGGGGACAGCTATACGCAAGCCTTTTTCAGTTGCCTCTCTTAAGGCCTTGGCATCGGGTTTTGGGTCACCTATTGGGAATCCCTCACCTACTGCACCTAACCAACCGGTAATTTGTCCATAACCAGGATCTGTTAACTCTTGAGTCATTTCAGTGGTGATCGTCTCGCCTAAAGTAGCTAAATCAGGAGGAGCCACTGTATTTAACGCTGCATGAGCTCTTAAACCTGCAGATGCAACCCAGTAACCACATAATCCCATGTTTAGTCCAGGCGCATTAGGAATAACGGAAAGAGTAGCTCCGGGAAGTTGTTTAGCTAAAATACTTTTATAACTATCTCCTGATGCTTTACCAAGCGGGTCAAAAAGATAATATTGGTTATCACCACCCTTCATTAACATAATCCAGTGACCAGAAGTCCTGCTTGGACCTACCCCAGTGAGTACAGGCATAAAACCTTGACGGTCCAACGCTGCTTTATCAATCTCAGGTACACCGTTGTACACTTTCCCACTAGTAATCGCATGACCCATCCGTGCAAAAATAGCATGCATACCTTCTTGAGTTAATTCTACACCTTCTACGTATTTAGGCATTCTGCTCTCCCCTAGGGTCATACTTTAAATATGTAAATATCTGCCAAATGATTACAAATATTCACCTTTAGTATCTATTATTATAGAGTAATAGTTTTAAGGGAATATTAAGTAATAAAAATTTAATTTGCTATAGAGTCATTAAGATAAAAAAAAGCAGCGTGTCGCCTGTTTTTGAGAAACCTGCCGGGACATCCAAGTCCCCGGCAGGGACAAAAACAGGCGACAAGTATGCCTCCGGCGGCCCTGGCCGTCCTGGTCCCCCTTGATTTTGATCCCCCTTCGGGCCTCAAAATCT
>CANJQE010000105.1 GCA_947476305.1 Legionellaceae bacterium | reverse complement strand
TCCCCCTTCGGGCCTCAAAATCTACGCTCCCCAATGACTGACGCCTTTTCGTATGGCCTTATATTTTCCCTGCGGAAAAACATCCGGCCCTAAGGCTACCAGGGACTACTCGCCCGCGCCTTCGGCTCTCCATGGCTCGCAGCGGTGGAACAAAAAATAGGCGCTATTGTAGCGCAACATTTACCGGGTACCAATGCCCGTATCCAGTTTGAAGAAGCGATTCCGAGTATGCCTCCTAGTCAAGCTAATTTAGCTTTGCTAAAACAATACAGTACAGCAAGCGAGATTCTTGGTTATGGTACAGTAAAACCACTCGACCCTGGATTACGAGGTGCTGGAGATATTTCTCATGTGGCCACTTATGTATCCGCCTCATTAGCAGGATTGGGACCAATAGGATATAATGCACATTCTGAACGGGAAACCTTGGAGTTAAATTCATTAGCAATGCAGACTGAAAGAGCGACACTTTTAATGTATCAATTACTTACTAACAACTAAAATATGGCAAAAGTTAACTCTGTAGTCTATTTTTAATTAAGAATAAACACTTAAGGATGAGCGATGTTTAAATTATTTAAAGCACTATTTTTAATGACTATCTTAATAATTAGCTTTAGTTGCCAAGCGAAAGTCCTTCAATTTGGAATTATAGCTCATAGCCCTGATACACACATACTTAAAGAGCTACATGAAACAGAAGCTAAAGTCATTCAAAATGCGCTTCATCAACAGCTACAATTTCACTTCTTCTATAATTACACGGAGGTCGTAGATATTTTAAAAAAGCAACCTAAAAAATACAGCTTTCTTTATGCAAAAGAAGGACTCGTTCCTCAACTAAAGACTCTAGGTAATTGGGAAAAAATTGCCCAACTATTAGAAAGAAATCCTGAGACCAACAAGCTATCCCCCACCTACAGCTCTTATTTAATCACAGCCAAAAAATCCAACATCAATGCTTTAAAGGATTTAACTCATAAGAAAATTGTTTATTTTAATGCTGACTCTGCTAGTAACTATACCGCAATTAAACAACTTCTTAGGGAGAAAAAAATTACCTCGGTACAATGGATTAAAGTAGAAACTATGGCTCAAGCATTATCGATGGTTGCTTCTGGAAAAGCTGATGCTATGGGAGTATGGGGCTACTATTTTGCTCATTCTAAAGACAAAAATAAGTTCAATATATTTTATAAAATTGACGGTCTTGAAAACCCTATTTTATACGGAAACACTAAAAATCTTAATCCTGAAGAGATGAGCAAGATAAAAACTGCTCTACAACAAGAAAGCACCCAACACCAGGCCGCATTTACTTATCATTTCGAGAAAAACTAAAAAAGCCAGCAACTTTATTTCCTATCTTATAAAATTTGGGAATATAAAGTTGCTGTAATTCTGCAACAGATTTAACGCAGCTACATTTTTGAATAAGCATCGCGCTAAAACAAAACTTGTTTTAAAACTCAATTTAGTTACACTGCTGATCTTAGTTCTTAATGCCGACAATTTTTGTAGTGATGAAAAAGATATTTTATACCTTTAGTGAGCATGTGCAAAAAAATAGCTCTACTCAGCTCTATTTATTTTTTATTCTTTCTGCCTTTTTGATACTGCATGTGCTCTATATGAGCCAAGCACGTTTATTAGTCGAAGAAGCCTATTATTGGAACTATTCTCAACATCTAGATTGGAGTTATCTCGACCATCCACCCATGGTTGCTCTTCTTATTAAAATATTTACGAGTTTATTAGGAACAAATGAATTTACTGTGCGCAGCGCCAGCTTATTTTGCTGGTTTGTTAGCGCTTTTTTTTCTTATAAATTATGTGAATTAATCCAATATCAATCGGGTCGTTATGCACTTCTATTACTGGCAACCCTACCTTTTTTCTTTTTTCAATCCATTGTAATAACACCCGATGTACCCTTACTTAGCTGTTGGTCGGCCTGTCTTTATTTTCTTTATCGCTCTTTAATCTTAAAACAAGCACGATGCTGGTATGGTGCTGGATTGTGCTTAGGATTAGGCCTGTTATCTAAATATACGATTTGTCTCGTTGCTTTAGCCGCTTTTTCTTACGTCATTAGCCAAGCTAGCTCACGATTTTGGCTTAGACGTAAAGAGCCTTATTTAGGTCTACTCCTGGCCTTTATATTATTTACTCCCGTGCTTTACTGGAATGCGCAGCATGATTGGGCCTCTTTTATTTTTCAAAGCAGTAGACGGTTTAACTCAACTACGTCATTAAACATTCATAACTTGGCCTGGATGGTCTTATTTTTTATTACTCCTTTAGGTGTATGGGGCTTAGGATCCTTAGCTAAAAAAAATAAGGTCTGCCCGGATCTGTCAGAGCATAGGAAAAAATTTCTCCAATACTTCACTTTTATTCCACTGACTTTCTTTGCTTTATTTAGCCTAAATCATGGAGTGAACTTTAACTGGTCAGGCCCTTTATTTTTAGCACTGCTACCCTGGCTTGCTGTACTCATCCAAAATAACGCTTATAAAAAATGCTTATGGTTTGCTATGAGTCTCTTTTTATTAATTGTTTACAGTGGTGTTTTATTAGTGATTAACTTCAATAAATCAGAATTTATCCAACAAAAACTGCTTATTAAGGTTATTGCTTGGGATGATCTTATCCAAAAATTATATACCGTGGCGGCGGATCAAGAACAAAAAAATCACCTGCCCGTTATTTTTGTTCCCTTAGATAATTACCCCATAAACAGTGAGCTGGCGTTTTATCAACAACAACTTTTAAAAAAAGGGCTCATTTCCAAGCTATATCCGACGAGTGGAGCACATATTTTTAATAGAGAAAGCCTGATGTACCGTTATTGGTCAAATAATGAAAATCTATCAGGTGCTCTCTTAATTCTTCTATCGAAAGAACCTTGGCGTTTTGATGATCCCGGTGTAACAAAAGGTCTTAGTGCGTCTTCTGAATTAAAACAAGTTTGGTCTCTTGGGCAAGGACAAAATCTTAAAAATATTCCCTATTATTATAAAATTGCTCGAATAAAATAAAGCACTCTTTCAAAATGAACGTTGAGGGCGTTAATGAAACAGCATTATGAACTGATAATAGATTCTTTTTTACGCCAAACAATACGAGAATAAAAAAGATAATTAAGTAACGAACCTATAAAAACACCCGTCGCAATAATAAGATTTTCTTTTATATATCCAGAGCCTAAATAATGCACCCCTAATTGTGCCCAGTTGCTTTGAAAACCAATCATTAATACAGAATAGCCAATAAAAAATACGGCTGATCTAAACTGAGTATTTATAGTTCGTTTTTTAAAGGTAAATTGATTATTCAAAATAAAATTATTAAGAATAGCCACGCTCACAGCTACTTGGGCAGCAAAAAAAGGAGGGCATTTTAAACGTAAAAGATTATAAATGAGACATTGAATGATTAAACCTATAAGCCCTATCTTACACATAGTTAGGTAGGATTTTAATTCTCGATATCTTAATGTTCCTAAAACCCGAAGGGAGTCAATAATACTGTTAGCGGGAAGCTTGCTTTGCCCCTTCTCTCGATCTATAAACTTAATGGGGTATTCTACAATTTTTGCTTTTGCTTGATGAAGGCGCCACAGTAACTCTAGCTTATATGCATAATGATTTGAAATGAACTGCGTAGGTAAGACCTCTTTCAGTACTGAATGACGAGTCGCTCTAAAACCACTGGTAAAATCTTTATATTTTGGCGTGAGAATACATCGTGCTACGAGATTACCTAAAACAGATAAAAACTTACGATGCCATCCCCAATTCTTAGGAATACTTCCTCCCTTAACATAACGACTTCCTACTACTACATCATGAGTACGCAATTTATTTATCATTTCGGGTAAATAACAAGGTTGGTGGGATAAGTCTGCATCAAACTCTACGAGGAAATCAGCATTGAGCTCATTTAAAGCATAATGCATTGCTTGCAAATAAGCTGATCCCAAACCAGTTTTCTTAGGCTCCGTTTGTAAATGCAAAGAAGAATAAGTAGACTTTAAACTACGAACAATTTCCTGTGTGCTATCCGAAGAACAGCTATCAAAAACTAAAATATGCGCCGCAACATCAGCATCTGCTAATTCCTTAAACACTTCGCGTATCGTTTTTTCAATTACAAGTGCTTCATTGTAAGTAGGGATAATAACAACTACTGTTCTAATACTCATCTCTTAGAGGAACTCCAATTTCACTATCAAACTACTTACAAAAACCATAGTGTAATACAAGTTAATTTGATAAAGAAGATTGAGTGTTATATAAATAAAATATCAAACAACTAGCCCCATTAAGCATCTTATTTAAAAGGATTTAATTACAGGTGAGCCTCTTAACTCAAACTTTGAAAGTACTAATACTGCTTTTTATTATCTTAGTTTTTTTTACTTATTGTTTTCAAAGATACTTAATTTATTTTCCCTCTCCTACTATTCCTCAACCCCATGACTTTGGTGCTACTGATCTCACTGTACTAAAATTGCAGACAAAAGATAATTTATCTTTAAATGCTTGGTATAAATCAGCTTCAGCTAATCATCCTACTGTTCTTATTTTACATGGAAATGCAGGTACTATTGGCAATAGAATGGCCCTGGCAAGGGAGTTTATTAATGCGGGTTTTGGTGTTTTATTATTGGAATATCGAGGCTATGGTGGTAATAAGGGAAGTCCAACAGAACAGGGCCTTTACAATGATGGACAAGCCGCGGTGTCCTTTTTAACACAACAAGGAGTTAAACCAACACAACTGGTTTTATATGGAGAATCATTAGGTACGGGAGTTGCCAGTAAATTAGCGACGGAATCTCCTTCATGTGCATTAATATTACAATCACCCTTTACTTCATTAACGAGCATAGCCCATTATAGCTATCCATGGATCCCCTTAGATCCTTGGGATAAATTTGATTCTTTATCTCGTATTCAAGAGATTAATACAGCATTGCTCATCTTGCATGGCATAAAAGATCCTATTGTACCTTATAGCGAAGGGCTAACTCTTTTTAAGGCAGCAGCAGAACCCAAACAAATGTTAAGTTTTCAGAATTATGGACATAATAATTTATGGGATGCGAAGAATTTTTATAAGCAAGTAATTCATTTTATAACACTGCATTGTAGTTAAACCAACATTAGTGATTTGCATTAGAAAGGAGGTAAGTTTCAGGGTGCGCTCATGACTCTTGGAGGAAGGCCAGCTTTGCGTCGATTTGAAACAAAAAATGCGATTAGCAAGCGCAGCATACATCAGTATGTGAGCATTGATGGGCGATTTTTTGGTTTCAAATCGACCAAAGATGGTCTTCCCTACGTGCAGCGTGAAGGGATACGAAAGGAGTTATTTTCTTTTTTTATTAACCTTAACCAGCCGAACACTCTTGATGGTATTATCACTGACCCTTAATATTTCAATGCGGTAATTATCAATCATTAAACAAGAATCAGCAGGAGGAATATATCCTAAATATTCAATAATCAAACCGCTTAAAGTGCGCGGCCCTATTAAAGGTAAATTCCAACTCATCATTCGATTTAAATGACGCAAAGTTACTCCCGCATCAATAATTACTTTTCCATCTTCTTCATGCGTTATATCCCGACTTAAGGCAGCTATATCAGTAGTAAACTCCCCTACAATTTCCTCAAGAATATCTTCCATAGTCACTAAACCAAGAATATCGCCATATTCATCTACGACAAAGCAACTACGCCGCTTCATTTTCCTAAAATTTAAAATTTGAATATTCAAAGGTGTTGCTTCTGGAATAAAATAAGGAGCATCCGCAGATTTTAAGAAACTGTCGAAATCTAAATTATCTTCTAAAGCAAGATTTAATATATTGCGAACATGAATCATGCCTTCTAAATTATCAATGGAGCTTCGATACACTGGAAGACGTGTATGTTGAGCCGTTTCTAATTGTTCTAATATTTGCAACCAAGGTTGGTCTAAATCAATTCCTACAATTTCCGATTTAGGAATCATGATGTCTTCAACCGTAGCTTGTTCTAAATCTAATAGACTAATAAGCATACTTTTATGCTCAACAGGTAATAATCCCCCTGCTTCGTGAACTACAGAGCGCAATTCTTCTCCTGTTAGTGCTTCTTTCTGAATACGATCAATCGAAATACCAAAAATGCGTAAAATAGCATTTGATGTAAAACTAATTACATACACTAAAGGAGCAAGAATACTTTGCATTATTTTTAATGGATATGAGCAAATAAAAGCGACTTGTTGCGGATAAATAGCGGCCAGTGTTTTAGGAGTCATTTCAGCAAAAACCAAAACGATTATAGTTAATAATACAGTAGCTACAGCAACACCTAAATCACCATAAAAGCGCTGTCCAAGTAAGGTTGCAATAGTTGACGCAACAATATTCGCTAAAGTATTACCAATTAATACCACACTTAATAATTTATCAGGGCGAGCTAACATCTGATTGACTCGGATGGCTTGCTTATTATTTTTTTTCACTAGATGTTTTAATTTATAACGATTGATAGACATCATGCCTATCTCAGAACCAGAAAAAAACGCAGATAAAAAAACCAGTAAAACCAATATAAGCAACAAAGAGGTCAGATGCAGTTGCACGGTATATCCTTAGTTTTTTGTGCAAAAAAAATATCTTATCATCAAAACACTAAAAAACTTAAAACTGCCTATTTAAGGCAGCTTTAGTTTAAAATTGACTTATTTCTTATTATTAAAGCGCTCGACACAAGCCATAATTTCTTGTCGTGCTTCTTCAGGTCCAACCCAACCTTCAATTTTAACCCATTTACCTTCTTCTAGATCTTTATAATGGCTAAAGAAATGCTCCAAAGAAGACAATAAATGTTGCGGTAAATCACCATAGGCTTCGATAGAATGATACATCTTACTGAGTTTTGATGTAGGTACGGCAAGTAATTTTGCGTCAATACCTGACTCATCAGTCATTTTTAACATGCCCACTACACGACATGCTATTACTGCACCATTAATTAAAGGAACGGGAGTAACTACCAATACATCCACCGGATCCCCATCTTCGGATAAGGTATTAGGAATGTAACCATAATTGGTAGGATAAAACATTGCTGTAGCCATAAAGCGATCTACAAATAAAACACCAGTCTCTTTATCTACTTCATATTTAACTGGCTCACCATGCATAGGAATTTCAATAATTACATTAATCTCATTGGGTATGTCACGGCCACTTTTAATTTGCATTAAACTCATTGCTGCACCTTTATCCTAATAATAAAAAACATCTATTATGCGGAAAATCGTCCTAAAAGGCAAAGAGAAGCTGTGATAACTTAAAGAGATACGATGTCCTGTGGTAGGGAAAAAGGTCTTTAACAGGGTAAACGCAGCTAAATTTGCCCAATCTCTTTAAATAGGCATCGAAATAAAGAAAAATACCAAAATAGTTACCGGCTAACATTCGTCGTAAGCAACATAGGTATGTACTAATATCGATTGCCTGGCTAAGGTCATTGGGCAAATTTAAATGCGTTTACCTGGGTGCTAACTTAACGAGATAAGAGGCCCTCAGGTAGGGAAAAGGGCTTTAAAGCAAAAATAGCATTTATAAGTATCTTAGGTATATAATATAGGTCTTTATTAATTAACCAGGTGCTGCTCATAATGGATTGTTTGTTCTGTAAAATTGCCCAAGGAGAGATTCCTGCTACTGTAATTTTTGAAGACAAAGAAATAATGGCTTTTCGCGATATAAGACCTCAAGCACCCACTCATATACTGGTGATACCCAAACGTCATATTGCTACCATCAATGACACACAAAATAGTGACTGTTCACTTCTGGGCTCCATGATTTTATGTGCTAAAAAATTAGCTCAACAGGAAGAATTAAGTGAGCAAGGGTACCGGTTGGTTTTTAATGTTAATTCTGGTGGCGGGCAGGAAGTTTACCACATTCATTTACATTTATTGGGCGGACGTCAAATGACTTGGCCGCCAGGTTAGGAATTTGTTTGCTATGGAACAATTATACACAGAGCTGCTAAAAGAATTAGGTGAAGATATTAGTCGAGAGGGATTAAGAGATACCCCTGCACGCGCTGCAAATGCAATGCGCTATTTAACCAAAGGCTATAACGAAAGCCTAGATGAAATTATTAATGGTGCCTTATTTGACTCGGATATGAGTGAACTGGTAATCACCAAAGACATAGAACTTTATTCTATGTGCGAACATCATCTTTTACCTTTTATTGGCAAGTGTCACGTGGGTTATTTACCTAATAAAAAAGTCATTGGCCTATCTAAAATCGCTCGTATTATAGATTTTTTTGCGCGCAGATTGCAAATACAAGAACGCCTAACCGGAGAAATTGCTCTTTGCATTGAACAAATTACTGGTGCTCGTGGTGTAGCGGTGATTATTGAGGCAAAACATTTATGCATGATGATGCGTGGCGTGGAAAAGCAAAATTCTATTATGACTACCTCTGCTATGTTAGGCGAGATAAAAAACAATCCTAGTAGCCGTATGGAATTTTTAAATCTTATTAGGCAATAGATCTTAGGTCATCATTATTGTAGTTTTACCATCTTAATTGCTGACCTCAAAGACGGTGGTTTTTCTTTCCTTTGATTGGATTTTATTTGAGTGCTTTTTCTAAAACCCTTATTACCCTGTCTTGCTGTTCCTGAGTTAATTTGGGATACATGGGCAAACTGATGGCCGCATCATAATAGTCTTCTGCTATAGGAAACATCGCTTTTCTAAAGCCTAAATTTTGATAGTAGGGTTGTAAATGCACCGGAATATAATGCACATTGACTCTAATTTCTTCCTTTTGTAATTCTTTAAATAGTTCTGCTCGGCAGGATTGAGTTTTATTCATGTCTAAGCTTATAACATAGAGATGAAACGCGGAATAATTTTGGGGCGCTTGATAGGGAAGAACGATAGGAAGACCACTAAGCTGTTCATTATAATAAGAAGCCAGTACATGCCGTTTTGCAATAAAAGTATCTAAGCGCTTAAATTGACTTAAACCTAATGCTGCCTGGATATCAGTCATACGGTAATTAAATCCAAGTGCCAATTGCTGATAATACCACGGACCAGGAGAAGGCTCGGTCATTAATTTTTCATCACGAGTAATGCCATGACTACGCAATAAAGCAACTCGTTCCATAAGCTGAGAGTCATTGCTAACAATCATCCCCCCCTCACCAGTAGTAATTATTTTAACGGGGTGGAAACTAAAAACTGCTGCATCACTGTACTGACAAGTACCAATTGGCTGTTGCTCATATCGCCCACCCAGAGCATGTGAGGCATCTTCAACAATTTTAAAGCCATAATATTGCCCTAACTCATATATTTTTTTCATCTCACAAGACTGTCCAGAAAAATGTACTGGAACTACAATTTTAGGTAATTTCCCTTCGCGCGCGGCTTGAATTAATTTATGCTCTAAGGCTTGTGGACAGAGATTGTAGGTTGATTTATCAATATCAACAAAATCTACTTTTGCGCCACAATGCAAAGCACAATTTGCTGTAGCAACAAAAGTAATTGGACTGGTCCAAAGCCAATCTCCCGGGCCTAAATCCATTGCCATATACAGAAGTTGTAAGGCAGAAGTAGCACTATTAGCGGTAAGTGCATGTTGCACAGTACAGTATAAAGCAACCGCCTCTTCAAACAGAGGAATAACTGGTCCTTGAGTTAAAAAATCAGATTGCAAGACCTCAACAACTGCATCAATATCTTCTCTGTTGATATCTTGACGGGCATAAGGAATTATCATCTAAAACCCTTCTTTTCTATTAAGCTCAGTAATTTCGTCCTCTGAAAGAAAGATAGGGTTTTTATTGGAATTGTATTCAAAATCTTCTGGCACGGGTTTACCCGCCTCTCCTAATTGATTTACTCTAAACTCATTAGAACGAGCATAAAAGATAATTGCCGGTGTTAAAACATAATGGTCATCATATTCTAAAGTTAAATGAGCATAATCTGAAGGACACATTACTTCATGTAGTTTTTCTCCGGGACGAATACCAACTAGGTTTATAGGAATATGCGGTGCCATAGCTTTAGCCAAATCAACTATACGGATAGAAGGAATTTTAGGTACAAAAATTTCTCCTCCCTGCATTCGGGAAAAATTTTTAATTAAAAAATTAACACCCTCCTGTAAGGTAATCCAAAAACGCGTCATCCGTTCATCAGTGATGGGAAGCTCGAGCGCATTTTTATGAATTAATGATTTAAAATAGGGAACTACTGAACCTCTAGAGCCAATTACATTGCCATAACGAACAACAGAAAATCGAGTATTAGCCTTTCCAACCATATTATTTGCAGCAATAAATAGTTTATCAGAAGCTAATTTGGTGGCTCCATATAAATTAATTGGATTAGCCGCTTTATCAGTTGATAAAGCAATAACCTTTGATCTTGCCTCGAAATACCGGACACCAACTTTATGCAGCTAACTCAAACTCATCTGGTGTCTGATACCCCAGAGTTGAGTGTAGTCGCTGACGATTATAAAACACTTCAATGTAATCGAATATAAGCAATTGAGTTTCCGCTCTG
>CANJQE010000104.1 GCA_947476305.1 Legionellaceae bacterium | reverse complement strand
CCCTTCGGGCCTCAAAATCTACGCTCCCCAATGACTGACGCCTTTTCGTATGGCCTTATATTTTCCCTGCGGAAAAACATCCGGCCCTAAGGCTACCAGGGACTACTCGCCCGCGCCTTCGGCTCTCCATGGCTCGCAGCGAAGGAATGAAAGAAAAAGATTGGAGCGCTATTTACAAAGTGATCAGTCAGCAGGCTGGCTTAGAATAACCTGCACTCAAATCTGACTTTCCCCCCAAGATTTAAATGCTTACAACCAACGCTCTCAATCTAACTCTCCCCAAGAGTTAAATGGTTTATTTCATTAAATCAACGCGCGTTTTGGACAAGCATGGTTATTTCACTTAGATCTTTCCCCGAACCGTTCGGCCTGCGCACTGCCATTAAGTTATTGATTTGCAGAGGCCTGTGGCCAGTATTAGACGAAGTCGTAATACGGGATTGCTCCCGAAATTCCTGGATTACACTGCGCTAATCTAGGCTACAAAACTTTAACTTAACACGAGTTCTGTATAAGGAATAGGAGCAAATAAAGAGTAGGTTGGGTCGTTGCCCCATAGCCGTCAAGGTAAGAACTTTTAATTTATAGATTAATGTTAAAATTTAAATAGTACTACCCCTCTCCCCAACCCTCTCCCGCGAATAAGTACTGATTTTATTCTAATTTCTTGCGCGGGCGAGGGGGCTGACTGTTGATGCGATTAAGATTTCACCACAAGACTAAAACTCCTTAGCTTGACGTGCTATGGGGCAATGACCCAACCTAATTTTTAAAACACCCTGGATAAGAATTTAAAGTAGCAATTGTCCTAAATTTAACTCAAGACAGTCGCTACATTTAAATATAATTATGAGCACATCGTTCAGATGGGGTGAGGGTTATTCCATTCCTTATCCCGAACTCACGTTAACTTAATGGCAGTGAGGGGGATGCGCAGCTTCCGTCTCGAAAGCTTTACCTGTGCCTAGGCTTCGAGACGGCGTAAAACGCCTCCTCAATTAATAATAGTTCCACTTGCTGCTGCAATAATCTCTTCCCCTTCGGCCGTCGTTTGAATCGAGAGGCTGTGGGTGATTTTTATCGCTGAGTTCTGATTAATAATTTGCAGTTGCGTGTTGGTGTTTGGGCAAGCAAAGAGCAGACTATTATAAGATAAGGCCAGAAGCAGTAAAGTTGTTGTAGAAAGTACCGAGCCTATACGTAAAGAAAGCGCATTGATGTTCATGTTTCCCCCTACTTCTTTAGTATCTAATACCAACAGATACTATCCATGTGGTTTTTTAAATTCCTTTGTGACTAAATTATAGTCTTCTTGTTGTGAAGTTTCCAATTTCAAAAACGGAGATTTTTATTTAATTTTTAAATACTCTGTATCGCTGCTTGTCATTGCCATTAGTTTAATGGCAGTGCAGACTTTAATCCGTCATTTAAAAATCAAATGATTTATCTACTGACAAAAACTGTCAGCCTTTGTTGATAAAATAAAGCCCTGTTGTAGCAATAAGATCAGGACTTAGGAAACCCCCAATCTCTTTGTTAAAAAATTTTTAATTTGGTTATTTAGTATATCTAAACTCCTTCATTAAAAACTTGTTTGCCTTGACCTTGGGGTTTTTCCTAAGTCCTGAAGATACATTATTGATAGGAGCAAGCATGAAAAAAAATTGGTTAGCAGTAGCTTCAGCAGAGCATGTTCGAGTAGGAAAGGAAGCGGGTTTTATGCAGGTATGTCATGGCAAAGTGGCGCCTTTGCGTCATATAAAACCTGGGGATCAGATAGTCTATTACTCACCTTCTAAGATCTTTCGAGCAAAGGATAAATTGCAGTCTTTTACTGCTTTAGGGATGGTTAAAAATAAAGAGCCTTATTCTTTTGACATGGGAGGCGGCTTTATTCCTTATCGTCGCGATGTTCAATGGTATGACACAGAAGAGACTGCTATTTCTCCCTTGCTTTCAATTTTAGAGTGTACGAAAGGAAGAGTAAATTGGGGCTATCAGTTGCGATTTGGCATCATAGCTATTAGTGAGCATGATTTGTTTTGTATCGCACAAGCGATGAATCCTGTTTTAGCAAATAATTTTTTAAGTGAGAAATAATAATGAGTGAGCCACAATTAGTAGAGAAAGAAGGCTTTACAGTTGCCGGTATTAGTGTCCGTACTATTAATCGTGATGAATTTAACCCAGACACAGCAAAACTAGCGTCCTTTTGGACTAAGTTTCGCATGGAAAATATCCCGGCGCAAATCCCTGATTCTTTGGTAAATTCTCCCGTTTATGGAGTCTATTCACAGTATGAATCTGATGCCTCAGGTCATTATACAGTCACGGCAGGAGTTGAGGTGATTGCCAATAAAGCTTTAACCGAATTCACTCCTGTAGAAGTTCCATCCGGGCAGTATTTGGTCTTTTCTGCTAAAGGCGCCATGCCTGACATTGTCATCAAGATTTGGCAAAGAATTTGGACTTATTTTGCCAATGAGCCTGCATATAAAAGAACATTTAACGCTGATTTTGAGCTTTATCCTAGTTCTGGTGAAGTAGATATTTATATTGGAGTAAGCACTAAATAAGTACTAACACGAGGCTGGTTTTGTCTTCGAATGCGAATGCCAAAGCAGTTTGCACAAGCTAGAGGTGCAGTAAACAGGGAATTTAAACCGCTTAAAATAAAACAAGACCCAATCTAGGGTCTTGTTTTACATTTCTTCGAGGTGAAATAGCCACATCCTTGTGGTTTGGTCTCAATCCATAAGACCGCTAGCACGTCCTGTAAGACATTCATTGTCTTGACTCGAACTCCAAGTATAGGATGCTCTTTAAAGGATAACTAGGCGATAAAGATTATTAAAACATAAGAAATATCTCAAAGTAGTTCTTGAGATCTGCGAAGTCACTTTAAAAGTATTAGTCTTAATTGTCTTTTTAATAAACATTGCGGCCAGAATTTTAGCCCCTGCACAAGGCAAACAAAGAGACAATAGAAATTGAAAGATACTCCCTAAGTCACCAACTAGGACCTATTGGAAGGGCAATCACGGATATGGTAAAATAGTAAATAAATGCATAATTTAATGAATCCTTTCCTATCAAGCTCCAGGCTTATCATTCAAAAACCAATATTTGATGATTTTGCAGATCTTTATCACTTACAAACCACTCCTGAAGTAATGGCTTTTGTAGGAAATGGAGTGCGTGAGAAAAATGAAGTTAGAGTGGGTTTAGAAAAGGCAATTCGCCACTATGAAAAACATCAGTTTAGTTTAGGGAGTGTTTATTTAAAAGACTCTCAAAGATTTATTGGTAGAGCAGGGTTGATCTACCTAAATTACGATGATCAACAACCCCATGTAGAATTGGCATATGCTCTTTTACCTGAATTTTGGGGGAAAGGATATGCTACAGAATTAGCTAAATCCCTAGTTATTTGGGGGTTTGCTCACCTTTCGATTCAAAAGCTTATCGCTGTTGTTCACCCTGAAAATAAATTATCTCAAAATGTATTAGAGAAATCAGGAATGAGCAAAACGGGTTTAATAAATTACGGGAATAAACAATTAGTATCTTATGAAATTTTGAATCAGCAAAATTGCGCTTGAACTAAATAAATCATCAATACATAAATCTCCGAATTATAATAATTACATTAATAAAAATACTCTTCCCTCATTTTATAAAGAGAAGTAATAATACCTATAATTATTAAGTTTATTATTTGATTTTTATTGGTGAACCATATAAAAATCATCATTAAGAATTATTCTTCTTTTATTGATTTTATTGATTTTATTGATTGTTTTTTGCCAAGCCTATTCTAAAATTTATAATAGAGAGCTTATTTCAGATTAAGGACAATTGGATGACTGAGTTAGATGTTTTAAAAATATTTTATGACGAAATAGTTTTGCGTGGAGTTACTCGTGATGAGGTTTTTTTAACGCTTGAAGAGGAAGCAGCCGAATTATTGGCAAAAAAACTAGGAAAGCCCGTTTTATTGACGCAATTACAAAGAGTTGCTGATATTTGTATTGCCAATGAATGGCTAGAAAGAACTACCGCAGACCCAAATTATAAGTATTTATCTTTAACTGAGGCTGGATTACAAATCTTTTTAGCCGCTCAATACAGTTAATTTCATCGATGCGAAGGGTATAATATTCAGCTAAAACTGGGTAAAATGCATCACTTTATTTTTTTTTGTTGTTACCATGCCAAAACGAACTGATATTAAATCCATTCTTATTTTAGGCGCAGGTCCTATTGTCATTGGTCAAGCTTGTGAGTTTGATTATTCGGGTACGCAAGCGGTGCGTGCCTTGAAAGAAGAAGGCTATCGCGTCATCTTAGTTAACTCAAATCCAGCCACGATTATGACCGATCCTGAATTGGCTGATGCGACTTATATTGAACCCGTACAATGGCAAGAAGTAGCACGAATTATTGAATTAGAACGTCCCGATGCTTTATTACCCACTATGGGGGGGCAAACTGCATTAAACTGTGCTTTAGATCTGGTTCGAGAAGGTATTTTAGCTAAATATTCTGTAGAGATGATTGGTGCTACTCGTGAAGCCATTGATAAGGCAGAAGATAGGGAAAAATTCCGCCAGTTAATGTTAAAAATAGGTTTAGAGATGCCTCGCTCTGCTATTGCTCATAGTTTAGAGGAAGCAATTCAAGTACAAGCACGTCTTGGTTTCCCCTCCATTATTCGTCCTTCCTTTACTATGGGCGGCAGCGGTGGCGGTATTGCTTATAACCGTGAAGAATTTGAAGAGATTTGTACCCGCGGTTTAGAGCTTTCGCCCACGCATGAATTATTAATTGATGAGTCGGTATTGGGTTGGAAAGAATATGAAATGGAAGTAGTACGGGATAAAAACGATAATTGTATTATCATCTGTACTATTGAAAACATGGACCCTATGGGGGTTCATACCGGTGACTCCATTACAGTGGCTCCGGCGCAAACACTAACAGATAAAGAATATCAACGGATGCGAGATGCAGCGATAAAGGTCTTAAGAGCTGTTGGAGTGGATACAGGTGGTTCTAACGTCCAATTTGCAATTAACCCCGAAGATGGTCGGATGTTGGTCGTAGAAATGAATCCTCGTGTATCTCGTAGTTCCGCCTTAGCCTCCAAGGCTACAGGCTTCCCTATCGCCAAAGTCGCTGCAAAGTTAGCAGTAGGTTACACCTTAGATGAATTAAAAAATGAAATTACCGGTGGCAAGACTCCGGCTTCATTTGAGCCGAGTATTGATTATGTGGTCACTAAAATACCGCGGTTTAATTTTGATAAATTCCCGCAAACGCCAACTACCCTAACCACTCAAATGAAATCTGTTGGTGAAGTAATGGCCATTGGCGCTAATTTCCAAGAATCCTTACAAAAAGCAATTCGTAGTTTAGAGATAGGACGTACTGGTCTTAATTCACTCTTTCAAAAAGGAGATATAGCACGATTAAGAGGTCATTTACGTGAACCCACTCCTGATCGCTTATGGTATATTGCTGATGCTTTTAGACAAAAATTAAGTTTAGAAGAAATTCATGCGGAAAGTCGCATTGACCCTTGGTTTTTAGCACAAATCGAAGAATTGGTTCAATTGGAGCGTTCTGTGTTTGGTAAATCCCTTCATGAATTGGATAAGCCGACACTACATTTATTAAAAAAGCGTGGTTTTGCCGATGCTTATTTAGCTAAATTAATATATTGCACTGAAGCACAAGTACGTGAACGACGTGAGCAATTAGGAATACACCCTGTATATAAGCGTATTGATTCTTGTGCTGGAGAGTTTCCTAGTGATACGGCTTATTTATATTCTTGTTATGCAGAAAGTTGTGAGGCTAAACCGACTAATTATAAGAAAAAAATAATGATTTTAGGTGGTGGCCCTAATCGAATTGGCCAAGGCATTGAATTTGATTATTGTTGCGTTCATGCGGCTATGGCTCTAAGAGACGCAGGCTATCAAACGATTATGGTGAACTGTAATCCTGAAACAGTCTCTACCGATTTTGATACCTCCGATCGCCTCTATTTTGAGCCTGTGACCTTAGAGGATGTTTTAGCTATTGTAGCGGTAGAGCAGCCCGATGGGGTCATTGTCCATTACGGTGGCCAAACCCCCTTAAAATTAGCACAGGCTTTAGAAGATAATGGGGTCAAAATTGTCGGCACTTCGCCCAATGCCATTGATATGGCAGAAGATCGGGAGCGCTTCCAACAATTAGTTACTGAATTAAAATTACATCAACCAGCGAATGGGACAGTGCGTAGTGAAGAAGAAGCTATAGAGCTTGCTAATCGTATTGGCTATCCTTTAGTGGTTAGACCCTCCTATGTATTAGGGGGAAGAGCAATGGAAATCGTCTATCAAGAAGAGGATTTACGCCATTATTTATCCCATGCCGTAGCGGTTTCTAATGACTCTCCTGTACTTCTTGACCGATTTTTAAATGATGCTATTGAAGTAGATATTGATGCGGTTTGTGATGGTAAAGAAGTATTAATCGGCGGCATTATGGAACATATTGAGCAGGCGGGGATTCACTCCGGTGATTCAGCCTGCACCTTACCTCCTTTTAGTTTAAGTGTGGTAGTTCAGCAGGATCTCATGGAGCAAATACGGCTAATGGCACTGAAACTAGGCGTAGTCGGTTTAATTAATGCTCAATTTGCTATTCAGGGTGATGATATTTATGTCTTAGAAGTGAACCCTCGCGCCTCTAGAACGGTCCCCTTCGTTTCTAAAGCCACCGGTTTAGCTTTAGCAAAAATTGCTGCTTTATGTAAAATAGGAATCTCTTTAAAAGAACAAGGGCTTAGTCAAAATCCGCAGATGCCTTCTTTTTACTCTATAAAATTACCCGTTTTTCCTTTTATTAAATTTTCTGGGGTCGATTCTATTTTAGGCCCAGAAATGAAATCCACGGGTGAAGTGATGGGTATTGCCAAGCGTTTCGGACAAGCTTATGCTAAGGCGCAGTTAGGTGCAGGATCAAATATCCTTAAACGACGACGCGCTTTTGTTTCCGTGCGTGACGCAGATAAGACACGTGTGGGAGAGATTGTACGACGATTGATTGAGCTGGGTTTTGAAATTATTGCAACGCGTGGTACTGCTATGGTGCTACAAGCTGCAGGCGTGGATTGCCGGCGAGTATTTAAGGTGGCCGAAGGAAGGCCTCATGTGTTAGATTTCATTAAAAACAATGAAATTGATTTTATTGTAAATACAACGGAAGGCAAACAAGCGATTGCTGATTCCTTTCACATTCGACGCAATGCCTTGCAACATAAGGTGAGTTATACTACAACTTTATCTGGAGCAGAGGCAGCTTGTTTAGCAATGAAATATGAAGATAGAGAAACGGTAACTCGTTTGCAAGATTTACATTAGAGGTAATTATGAGTAAACATCCTATGACAGTAAAAGGTGCTGAAGCATTAAAAGTTGAGCTGAATGAATTAAAATTTGTAGCACGTCCGCGGATTGTGGAAGCAATTGCTACTGCGAGAGCGCATGGCGATTTAAAAGAAAATGCGGAATACCATGCCGCTCGCGAGCAACATAGTTTTAACGAAGGCCGTATCCAAGATTTAGAGGCTAAGTTATCTCATGCACAAATTGTTGATATTCTAAAATTACCGAACAAAGGCAAGGTCGTTTTTGGCGCTACTGTAACTCTTTGTCTTGTAGAGACTGGCGCGGAAATTACTTATCAAATCGTCGGTGAAGATGAAGCCAATATCAAGCTTAATAAAATTTCCTATAGTTCGCCTATTGGCAAAGGACTGATTGCTAAGGAATTAGATGATACTGTAGTCGTGCATACTCCAGGTGGTAAGGTGGAGTATGCAATTATTAAGGTGGAATATATCTAATAAAAGCAGCATTCATGCTTTTATTAGAAGATATCGCCTCTTTTTGTTGGAGAAAGAGGCAATATTAAAAACTTATGTAAATGTTCAGGGTGCGGTTATGACTCTTGGAGGAAGGCCATATTTGAGTCGATTTGGAACAAAAAATGCGATTAGCAAGCGCAGCATACTTCAGTATGTGAGCATTGATGAGCGCTTTTTTTGTTCCAAATCGACCAAAGATGGCCTTCCCTATGTGCAGCGTGAATGCTTACAAACTTATTAAGGCTGATGAACCTCTTGTTGGATTCCTCCAACGAGCCATTCTTTAGAATTTTCTAATTGACGGAAATGCCAAATTTCATCTAGTTGATTGACTTCGTTGTTTTCCTTAAGCGTTCCAGTAAAGCGAACACTGGCCATGTTTGAATAAGCTTGTTTTGACATATCAAGTAATTCTGCATTCAGATTAATTACTTCAGTAACATTAGGTTCATCACCACGTTCGTCTAATTGCATTTTGATTTCTGCAAATACTTCAGGAAGAGTAAATTCCTTGAGATCAGCTAAGTTTTTTTGATCATAAGCAGCTTGCAGACGAATAAAACCTACTTTTGCATCACGTAAAAAATTCTCATTTACAAAGTCTGTTGTTTGTGCAGAAGAACTAGTATTACTCGCATAGTATTGATTGTTAAAAGGACTATTATAAGTATTTTGTTTAAAAGGAGATGCTTGCGCCGTTTGCATTGCAGGTTGTGCTCTGCGCCGTAAAAAATTTATTATAAAATAAGCCGCAGCAGCTAAGAGAAGCCAGCTCATAATTCCACTAGCAAAGCCATGGCCCATAAAAAGACTGGCTAATAATCCACCGACTAATAAGCCTCCTAACATGCCACCCCATCTATTTTTGTTAAATTTTTGGCCGAGAGAGGCTGTATTTTGTGTTTTATTAGAAGAAAAAAGACTGCTCTGAGAGCGTTGAACACCAAAGCTTCTACCGCCACCAAAACGTTTTGCTGAAGCTTCATTGATAATTAAACCAAAAGATAGTAAAGCAATTAATAAACCTGAAACAAAGTAACGCATATTTTAGATCCTTTTCTACTTAGGAAGTTTATTATACCTGAAAACGATCCTTAAAAAATCCTATTTTTGTTCATTTATTAGATAATTTGTTAAGAAGTAATTAATGCGTTTGAGTCTTAGATCCCATGGCGAGCGAAGTAAAGCAATCAAGTCCAGGGTTCTTTTGACATTACGCTCTGGCTTGCTTCAATGTGCTCGCAATAAGATTTTGCATTTACTAAAGTGCCTAACTTAAACTAGTGTAGGGCTTAGGACTGAAGTCTCGGCCTTTAGATCCTTGGCCGGTTTGAAAAGGCTATGTTCAGAAACAACAGGACTATGATAAGGATTGTATTTAAATGGTTCTTTATAAAAGAGCTGATATGTTGCAAGAAGCTTTTCTTTTTTATCGGATTCATCTGTTGAGGCTAAAATGCGTGCAAGCCCTTCATTAAGCGTACGTAGATAGGGTTTGAATCGGCTTGGGGAGGTATTGCTTTGGGCATCAGCAAGAGCTTGTTGCACTATTTCTGGATCATCAATGAGGTAGGGAATGCTTTGTTTAATAGCATCTAAAGCAGCTAACTCTCCAGCCAGATCAGTTAAATAATGACTGAGTTGGCAAATATGGTTTAAATAGCTACTGTACGCGATGACTTGTTCTTTTAATTCTAAGCCCACAAATGAGCTTAATATTGGTGTTAATTGTTTTTTTATTTTCTCTTTCAATGAAGGATAATTTTTAAGAAAATCATCGGAACCTAGCATTAAATTAGAGATAAAAGAAAAGAAAGGCAAAAGCTCTAATTTAAGTAATAAATATCTAATTTGCGTACTGTCATTAAATCTTAACTCGCCAATAAGTTTATTGATTGCTTCCGGCGTATAATCTTTGCATTCCTCCATTAGAACGATGTCATCCTCCATCCCAAATTGAATTTCAGTGAGCAGACGTTGATAAGGAAGTAATTGTTTAACGAGGCTTAGTCTTAAATTAAATTCTACAATAAGTTCCTCAGAAAAGTCCTGAGGTTCGGTTATATTCTCACAAAATTTTATACACCATGCGGTGACGCTCTCCAAAAACGCGATAGAAAAAGCACCATCTTCAGCTAGTTCAGTTTGAATTTGCTCAAAAAATAAGTTGAGTTCAAGTAATAAGCGATATTTTTGAGAGAATAGCTCCATAAATTCGGGAAGTTTTTTAAGCCAGGACTCAATAGGCATTGCTAGGGCTTGTCTTAAAAGAAGTTGTAAATGTAGGAATAAAGGGCGAGTACTTTCTTGTGCGTCTAAATGATGCATCAAGGCAAACTGATACCGTTGAAATTCAATAATTTTTTTACAAAATTCTTCATCTTCTTCTGTAAGTTGAAGTGTTAAGCTGGACATCAATTGCAAATATCGGCTTTCCCATTCTGGACTTAGAGAAGAGGATTCTTCATCTAAAGAGCCCATTAGAGAAACATGACGTATTAATAAACGAGCGCAACTAAGTTCATTGTAATGAGCTAATTCATCCATAAAACGAACGTATACATATAGCTAGTCCGGAAAAGTTTTCCTCATGGCCTGAGTAATTGCGTCACGAAAACTACCACATTTTTTTATGACTTTTCTGAGATTTCTCTTAAAATTAGCCCATACCTTTTCAATCGCTGCGAGCCATGGAGAGCCGAAGGCGCGGGCGAGTAGTCCCTGGTAGCCTTAGGG
>CANJQE010000103.1 GCA_947476305.1 Legionellaceae bacterium | reverse complement strand
TTACCACCTTACTCTCCTGACTTAAATCCTATTGAAAAGGTATGGGCTAATTTTAAGAGAAATCTCAGAAAAGTCATAAAAAAATGTGGTAGTTTTCGTGACGCAATTACTCAGGCCATGAGGAAAACTTTTCCGGACTAGCTATATGTGTATACCCATTTGCTCATGCCGTTAGGCTAGCATAATGGCTAGTTTAAGAAAACCTCAGTTTGTGACCGCGCGCAGTATAGCTACGATAAACTGTATAAAAGAATGAGATAATTATAAATGATCCATAATCCTAATGAACATCTTAGTGCGACTGAATCACATTATGACAAAGAGGCGCTATATTATGATGCCTTTAATGAGTTATTCTCCGAAAAAACCAATAAAATTATAGAGAAAATTTTACATCAATATGATGTCAAAACGGTGTTGGATCTTTGTTGTGGCACGGGATCTCAAGTATTTTGGTTGGCTGAGCGAGGCTATGAGGTCTTCGGGGTAGATATCAATACTAACATGCTTGAGATAGCACAAAGCAAAGCCCAAGAAAATAAACTGTCTGTTACACTAGGACAAGGCGATATGCGCAGTTCTAAAATGGGCGAATTCGATGCCGTATTAACAATATTTAATGCGATTGGCCATCTTACAAAAGTAGATTTTGAAAAGGCGATACAGAATATTCATAGTAACTTAAAAACAAGTGGTCTTTATATTTTTGACATCTTTAATTTAAATAACTTACTCCATGAAGATAACATTACCAAGCTTACTATTGATTGGCAGAAGCAGTCTGGAGATCTAATCCTTAGAGAAATTCAATACAGTACTATTAATCAAGAGGGCATACTTGCGTCTTACGATATTTATCATGAACAAAAAGGTTCATTTCCACCCAAGATCACTAGTTCCTTTCAGACCCTGCAAGTCTATACTGCACAACAGTTACGAGAAATTCTCACCAGAAATGGCTTTGCCATTATTCAAGAATCGGGAATTGATGGGGCTAACTTTGAAGAGCAACAGACTGAAAGAATACTTACAGTGGCAGTAAAACTATAAACTATAAACTATAAACTATAAAGTGTAGACGTCTTCTCAATTCGTCAAGGAGTCTATTGAATTGAACCCTATTAATCTACTTGTTGATTATAAGCCCAAGGCTGAGGATAACTCCTTTTTAAGGAATAAAATTGTTGAATTTAATACGGCGATTCTTCATGAACAAGCAAGCCAATTTACTGTTTTAGCTAAAAACGAACAAGGGGATATTATTGGCGGCGCCACTGTATGGGAACATAGTGATGCCTTTTATATTGATATTTTATGGGTTGATGAAGAGCATCGCAAAAACAAAATAGGATCACAGTTAATTCAGCAAATAGCAGAGCAAGCATTAACAAAAAATATTAGAAAACTATTTGTCGATACCTTCGCTTTCCAAGCAGTCGATTTTTATCTCAAACAAGGATTTATTGTTATAGGAAAACTAGAAAATTATTTATTAGGGCATGACAGAATTTATCTCAGGAAAGATTTAGGATAACGTAATAGTATGGATTCTCCACTTTTGTTGAATGACGACAAAACTTCATTCTGGCTCGATTAGAAGCCTTTTAACGTGGTAGGGTCCATACTATTACGTTAAGTTAACGCGAGTTCTGGATAAGTAATAGGAGCAAATAAGAGTAGGTTGTGTCGTTGCCCCATAGCCGTCAAGGTAAGAACTTTTAATTTATAGATTAAAGTTAAAATTTAAACAGTACTACCCCCTCTCCCCAACCCTCTCCCGCGAATAAGTACTGATTTTATTCTAATTTCTTGCGCGGGCGAGGGGGCTGACTGTTGATGCGATTAAGATTTCACCACAAGACTAAAACTCCTTAGCTTGACGGCTATAGGTCAACGACCCAACCTAATTTTTAAAACACCCTTATCAGAACTGACGTTAACTTACGAGAGTGAGGAGGATGCGCCGCGTATTTGCCTCAAGATTATTGAGAACCTAAACCTGCCTGATCTCCTTTGATTACCAGGAACGGTTGGCCAAATGTTCCTGCTGGTCCACAAGCATCTTTGATATTATAAGGAATGTACGTATCGCCTGCTAAATGATAATAGTCGAGTTCATTAATGCTTGGTTTTTTTTGATAGGTTTTCCATTGAGAGTAAATATGATTATTGGATATCCACCATTTTCCTTTATGGACTTGGTGATTGTCTAATGATTTACGAAAGATTACTGTGCCATCTGCTTTAAAAAACAATTCGTATACAGAATGCGTAGTGCATGTATGACCAATCATAGTACTATTTACGACTAACTCCCTCAATTCCTTTCCAGATAAAGGTTTGCTTTTTTGCAGAACGTTTTGAATTGCAGGAGGAATTGATAAGTTGCTTGTTTTCTCAGCATTAGTCGAGGCGGCAAAAGAGATGCTTAATAGAACAAAAATAATCGATATTAATTTTTTCATAAAAAGCTTCCTTTTGTTGTAGATTATTCTCCTCAATAAAAAAATCATAACAGCTTAGTTATTTTAAAACCAGTAGCTCCAAAGGCACGATTATTAAGCCCTAATTTAGGTTAGCATAATAAAATCAGAAGGTTGTCTATCGATAAACTGTTTGATCACTTGTTGCCAAAAAGGTTTGTACAAAGTATTAAACAGAGGATGTAACTCATCAACAGGAAAACAAGGCCCATGATTAACTTCCAGTAACCAAAGCCTCTCATTAACAGCTTCAACCATAAAATCAAAACCAAAACAGGCAATTCGGGGTTGGCTATCTTGCCAAAGCTTTGCAAATTGCTTTTTTAAGGTGGTGACTAGCAGCTTGCAAATACTAATAATATCAGCCTTATAGGGTTGGTAAATTGCTATTTCATGGCTCAAACGTTGCACTACATTTATACGCTCGTCATCAAGATGCTCATTAGTTAGATGAGCACTCAGTTGGTCGAAATCATTATCTTGATAAGGCTTTAAGGCAATATTCAAATAGCCATTGGGAAAGAGGGCTGATCCAGCATGCGTCGATAAAACTACTAATTGTCGAATGGAGAATTTATGACCCGCCAAAGGGCCTTGGATTAATTGCGGTTTGGCAATATAGCGTTGTAACACTTGCGGACCGCCCATACGCTGAGATGAGAGAAAATGTGCCTCAATAGCGTTTAAATCAGGAAATATATGAATATGTTGGCCATTATTTAACATAGAGGGCTTTAATATCCATGGTATGGAATCAGGTTGCGAGGCTTCAATGGCAGCTAATATAGAGGGCCAGTTCTGATCGTCAATAAAAAAAGTCTCAGGCATTAGGTGATCTAATTGATTGTCTTGTAAAAAGGCTGCCAGCAGGTGTTTATATTCTAAGGTCTCGCTAATCACAGGTGAGAATTGCAGCCAGGAATCATTAACTAGTGTCGGGGTTGAAGCACTGCTGGATTCCCATCCTTGTTCTTTTAAGAGGCGCGCTAAATTAGCATGGGTTGGCGATTTTGCCACTTCTAAATGAAATGTTCTCCTCATTGTTCTGTACTTACCATGTCAACACCACTAGCCATTATAGAGTATATTCTAATAATCATAGGCTAAATTCCTTAGTTGTGGTTATCTGTCCGAAGCGTGTTTATACAATAGATGCTATCCTTGAATAATAATGGAATATAAATACACTAAGGAAGCATGAATCATGATTTATCTACTCATCGTAATTGCGATTATTGTTATTCTATTAATGTTAGGGTTGTTCACTGTCAATCAACAAGAGGCTGCTATTATAGAGCGTCTGGGTAAATTTAACTCCATTGCTCAAGCTGGGCTTAATTTTAAAATACCATTCATTGACCTGGTTTCAGGTAAAGTATCACTTCGAGTACACCAACTTAATGTTCAAATTGAAACGAAGACCAAAGATAATGTGATCGTGCAAATTCAAGTTTCAGTGCAATACCGCATTAAGCCAGATAGTGTTGCCGATGCTTATTATAAACTGCAAGATACTTCCCAACAGATTACCGCCTATGTATTAGATTTAGTGCGTTCAGAAATTCCCACAATGATTCTTGATGATGTGTTTGAGAAAAAAGACAGCATTGCTAATGCAGTTAGTAAAGAATTAACCCAAACCATGCTTGAATTTGGTTATGAAATTGTCAAGGCCTTGGTCACTAACATTGAATTAGAGGAAAAAGTGAAAAACGCCATGAATGAAATCAATGAACAACAACGACTACAAGTTGCTGCTCAAGCCAAAGGAGAGGCAGAAAAGATCTTGCTGGTTAAACGAGCCGAAGCGGAGGCAGAAAGTAAAAAATTACAAGGCGAAGGAACTGCTAATCAGAGAAAAGCTATTGTAGATGGATTATGTAAATCCGTAGAGGATTTTCAAAAAACAGTTTCAGATGTGACTGCAACAGAAATTATGAACTTAGTACTCGTCACACAATATTTCGATACCTTAAAAGAAATTGGTGCGAGCAATAAATCCAGTACCATTTTACTCCCCCATTCACCGGCAGGGCTAAAAGACATTGCCACTCAAATGCAAGAAGGGATAATAACAGGTAATTTAGCAAGCAAATCAGATTAAGCTGTGTTCTACAGTTCAAGGTATTGATGACGAAAGGCTACAATCCATCATAATAATAAACCTTGATGACTGATCTGTCATCAAGGTTGTTCATGCTGCAAATGGCACATTATAGGCGCGGAACTTTCCTTTTATTAAGTATCGCTTGACCTTAAAGAAGCGATTTATTTAACAAGCAAGTTAAAACAAAAGAACAATAAAGGAAAGAAGGATTTTTCTTGAACTACGAGAGCACATTTGTTTGTATTTTGTACGCGGTGTATAATAAAAAACTTTTGGGTAATTTGAGATGTTTCAAATGGCAAAACATGAGCGCAATGATTATCGCAAGATCAAACCAACTATCAACAAAAATAATAAAGAAGTGAAAAAGAAGATTGAAATACTTCAGGAAATAATAAAGGAAGCACACAAGACATCTCATACTAAAGTTCATGGTGAAAAAAATGTAACTTTATATTCTGATTGTATTTATCGCTCGCATATTGATCCTCAAAAAATTTTTGGTGAAGATGTATCATTTTGTTATGGCAAATTCTCAGATAATTTAGATCATTATAAAATAGTTCCCTTTTCTGAGTTTGCCGAAGGGAGTTTTATGTTCGAATTAACATTTTTAGAAAGTGCTGATGAGATACTCGATTATGTTGAGCCAATTGAACATCATCCAGGGGCAGGAAGAGGAAGGTTGCTTCAGGATGGAGTACTGATTTCAAGAATTTTCTATGACCCAGCAGACTTTAAAGGAAAAAACGAAGAATTTGACTATATTAAATTTTTACAGCGAGAGCAGATTGCAAAATTTGGTCCTAAAGCTGCCATTACTATGGTGCGTATAAATGGAGACCAATTGCTTGAAAATATGAGAAGCGATTCTACTTCCAGCATTGAATTAAGATCTCAACATCCTAACCATGTTCTTAGAAATGAAAATCCGCAAAATAATTATTCCCCACGTCTATTTTCATCAAAGGATTCAGTTTCACACAGTTCAGACCATGAGCTGGCGATTGATATTAGTACACAATTAACTCTTAACTAAATTACCAAAAAGATATTTTAAGATCTGATGACTAGAGTTTAAAGGAATTTTGTTAATTATTGAGTCTATCAGAATAAGGTAACCTTGACATGAGTCATCAAGGTTACCTTTATCCCAAAATACTAAAAACCAAGCTGTTAGTCATTTGTGGTGGAGTACTATCTTCTTTATCATCGAAGAAAAAATCATCTGCAGCAGAAAATGCAGTTGCTACTCCCCCTGTAAGCAATCCAACCGCCGACTTAGCTAACATCCCAGCAGCCAAAAAAATGGCAACCATCATATCGAATACCGTTACAATAGCAGCCCCTACAAGAAGCACAGGATAAACTGGTGGGAACAATATGAGTGGTACTGCTCCTTTATTTAACCCTGTAAATAAGGGTTCAAGTATGTGGGCCAAATCAAGAGCTGCTTCGACTAAGCCTGTAACGAGGTATATTATAGGATAAATGAATACACCAGCTACTTCATGCAATGCATCGTTGCGGGACTCAAAAGGCTGAAATAAATTCAAAGATCTGAGTGGTGACGCTTTACGCGCAATATCTGTAATTCCAATTAGCCCACAAGCACTTCTATTTTCTACGCCAGTTAATAGATAGTCAGGTGCTTTTTTTTAAAATAGCTTCGATAAGTAGCCATGCTCAGTATTCCTTTATTAAATTCAATATGGACAAAATGTTCTATAATATTAATATATGTTTAATATTGTGTCAATATAATTTTTCTAATATAGATAATTTAAACGTATTTCTTTTTAGAGGTATTAGTAGTGGAGGTCGATCGCACATTCCTAATTAAGTGAAAATATAAAGATAATTTTTTTTAAATTAGACTATTAATTTCCAATTGTTTTGTGTTATTATTGTTCAATCTTATTTAAAAATATCCACCCAAGGTTTCGATGCTAATAAATCTGCTTTATGCATTCACTAATAATCTATCTTCTAAACCAATAACCGAAGATGTTCAAACAAGCTTCAATTTTGAAAATTCACCTCGTGTTCTCTTTGTGAACGATCTAGAAACCTTAGAAACCGTGGATTATTACGATCAATTAAGTGAATTTACCTTTTCCGTTAAGGATAAACAAAAAATAGATAAAACTATTGAGGCAATTAAACAGAGTGGTGGTTATGATGGTAATCAATTACTTATTGAACATTTATCCTATGATTCAGAATCAAATATTCTTTATATTGTAGCTAAAAAAGCAAAGTACTCATTAATTAGAACATTACAAAAATCAATTATTGATGGTGGTTTTAATGAAGACAGCCATTTTTATAAAAAAACGTTCTGTACGGCAGGAGTACGAGCTCCCTTTATTACCAAAGATAATCATACTTTTTTCATGATGAGAACAAGACCTCCTAAAGTTTACTCTGTTGCCGCAGGATTGTTAGAGCCTCCAGCAGGAAAACTTAATCCTGAAGAAGCGGATAATAACCTAGTGACCTACGTTGCTTGTCACGAAACATTAGAAGAATTTCTTGGGGCTCCTAACCTGAGTGATGCTCCTCTCGATGAACAACTCAAACAAGCAAGAGTCACTATAGAACAGCTAGGACTTAACGCTATCGCTATACGAAGAGCAAAAAATTCGATGCGTATTGAAATTGAATTTCTTAATCCACTAAGAATTAGCTGTAACCAGGCAACAATGCAGAGAATCATTACAAATAATAAAGCAAAAGATGCATATGAACATGATGCAACACAATCAATAACTGTGCCGCTAGATTCCTCAAAACGAAATCAAGCTATCGAAATTTTAGTTCGGGTGACTAATGAGGGTAAGTTCGTCCGTGATCCTATAATCGCTGTAACATCCTACCTAGCAAATCGAAAGCATTGTGGATTTTTTCCAAGGGTTTTACCGGGCGAATCGACCACAGAATTTGTGGCTATTTCAGCTTTGATACCAACAATTCATAAAACACTCTCTCAACAAACTTCAATAGAAGAAAATGACAGTGAAGAAGATAATTTAAAATTACAATGTTTTTAAAGACAGCATTTTGTATTATGCCCGCTTTATCAAAAAATTCGCTGATAAGTACTTTGCTTTACAGATTCATTAGGCGATGAGGACACAGAGCACTAGATATACTTCGCAATGTTACGCATCGCTCGTTCAACATACTCGTCTTTTTCTCCGACAGGAGCGACATAGTAAAGCGCTTCAGCAGCAGCATTAACACCCTCTGTTTTAGCGATTATCCATGCAGCCAAATAGTGAGAAGAGAAACATCCGCCTGCCGTTGCAATATTATCTTCGGCAAAAAAAGGCTGATTCAAGACCTCAACACCTGCTTCTTGCACCCAAGGCTTAGTCGTTAAATCGGTACACGCTGGAATCGTTCCCAGCAAGCCTAACTTTGCCAAAATAAGAGTACCAGAACACTGAGCAGAAATAAGCTGACGTCTAGGATCAAGCTTAAGTTGCCCCATTATTTCAGCATTTTGAACTATTTCACGCGTCTGTGACCCACTACCAACAAGCACCACATCAGAACTCTTTACTTCCTCAAGTTGGGATTGAGCCATAATCCTAACACCATTCATTGATGTCACGATCTTTTCAGGACAGCATATTTTTACACGCCAATCGGGTTTCTTTATACGGTTCAGGACACCTAAAGCAATGAATGAATCCAACTCATTGAACCCTTGGAACGTTAATATAGATATAAGCATAAATTTCAACCTTGGGAATCAAAAATATTACAGTTAACAAGTAGGACACACCCCATAACCGTCAAGTTAAGGAATTATCAGCCCTAATTGTTCAGGCAAAAGGCTATTGTCTCATGCACGATCTAATCTTCAGACAAGAATGTTACTAGAAAATTGTAAGCCATTTCATATAAAAATCCACGCCTTGCTTGCTGAGAGATCAAGATTTATCAGCATATTTATACGTATTTATATTTTACAGTATCCGCTATAATTCAAATAATATTAATAATCCATTTGGATGGAAAAGGCATGAATATACTTAGAAAAGCACTTAAATTACAGTTTTTTTTGTTATTTTATACCTCACTATTTACTGTCAGTGCATACAGTGTAGACACAGAGATTTCCAACACGAATACAGAAAATGTTTTGCGGAATCTCACAGAAAAAAATCCTGTTGATAAATTTAATTTGCCTATCAATAATGATATTTCTTTAAATATTACAATTCCTCAAGGATTGGAATTTAGATACGAGCGCCCGGATAATCCACATTTCATCCAATATGGTGATAAGGACATTCTTTTTTCAATCTCAAATGATAGGGGTGGAAAATTACAAGCTAAAGAATCACTTGAAAAGGGCCTTAAAGTAATGCAAGACGCATCACAAGTAACTATTTTAGAACAAGCGGATCATAATTACCCTGGATATATGGATGGGTATCGCATTGTTAAAGTCTATGATACTAAAAAAAATACGACTGATATTATGTATTTTTATGCTGGCAGTGGGCCTAATGATTCAGCCGGTATTTTGTATGCAGTTAGAATGAAAAAAGATGATAATGTTGATACCGTTGTACAAAATGTGAAGAAAGCTTTTAACGCCAGTGTAAAAATTATAGATAAGAGTTCTAAGAGCAAACCCATTATTAAAAAACAGTGAAAGACGCTTAAAAATTTAGATTTTATTTAACGAGAGTTTTGGATAAGTAGGTTTTTTCACTTAGATTTTTACTCCGAACGATCGAGGAAGTATCTATGACAATAGATTCCTTATACGAAACTCGCGTTATTTACATAAAATTAATCGATTTCCCTATTCATAGATTCATAAGGGTCATTTAATGTTCCAATGGCTAAAAAAATGGAGGCAAGAACGTATTGTGCGACGTTCCTCTGTAACTGATGATGAGTGGAATGATGCATTTCAAAATTTGTCCTTGCTCAACCGTTTGACTGCGCAGGAAAAAGCCAAGTTAAAGAGGCTAGCAATTTTATTTCTTTACTACAAATCTTTAGAAACTGTGGGCGAATTGCAGATAACAACAGCGATGCAATTAACTATTGCTTTACAAGCTTGTCTTCTTATTTTGAACCTTGGCTTGGATTGGTATGATGGCTGGGTCGCAGTAGTGATATACCCTGGTGCCTTCTCAAGGCAGCGTAAATACATAGACGAGTATGGCGTTGAACATATAGACAAAGCCAATCTGAGTGGTGAGTCCTGGCAACGTGGCCCAGTCGTTTTATCTTGGGATGATAGCGTGCACCATAGCGAAATTGATGGACATAATGTGGTGCTTCATGAGTTTGCGCACAAGTTGGATATGCGCAATGGTAAAGCAAATGGCTTCCCACCACTCCATAAGGGAATGTCTGCTCCGCAATGGGCGGAAGAGTTCAATAAGGCCTATAAAGATTTTGAACTTCGTATTCAAGAGCACAATCTTATTCCAATTGATCATTATGCGGCGGAATCACCGGCCGAGTTTTTTGCAGTGCTCACCGAGTTATTCTTCGAAAAACCGGTAATAATTAAAGACTATTATCCAGGAATATATGATTTGTTAGTCATGTTTTATCGCCAGGATCCTTTAGGGTATTTAAATAGTTGAAAACAAGAGCAACGTCCAATCATACAAAAGCATTAGCTCAAGCAATTTTGATAAATTTTGATAGATGAATTATTGAATAAACTTGCGTATCTCATTAAAAAACTGCTCAGGCACATCATGTTCCATAGCGTGATCGGATAATTCGAAAATAATTAATTGGGCGCCAGGAATATTTTCAGCAATTTTAATTGAGTGCGCTTTAGAGGTAATCCAATCCTCTTCCCCGACTAACACTAGAGTCTTGCATTGAATTGTTGCTAGGAGATGTTCATAGTCAAAATGGCGCAGGAAATCGTTAAAGCCCAAATTTAGAGGTTCATAAGAAAAAGGATATTCTGCTTTGGGTCTTTCGGTCGGAATATTATTCCTCTTTTTATAGTAATCTTACCCCAATAAAGTGGACACCTACCTATGCAGATCTATCAAGACATTCAACCTCATGTGGCGTTTTATAGTCAATAGAAGAATGCATTCTTTTTTTATTATAGTATCCTTCTATATATTGAAAAATACTTCTGTGAGCTTGC
>CANJQE010000102.1 GCA_947476305.1 Legionellaceae bacterium | reverse complement strand
TTGATGGCAGATCTGCCAATGATTTTTAGATGGAATTTTATTACCACCACTTTGTGGATCGTATGTGTATACCCATTTGCTCATGCCGTTAGGCTAGCATAATGGCTAGTTTAAGAAAACCTCAGTTTGTGACCGCGCGCAGTATAGACCGAGGCCAAATTGTTAATGGTATTTTAGATGGGCCCTTAGCCTTTGATAATGCAATTAATAAAGAAGCTGCTTTAACCAAAAATATTAACTCTCCCGTAGCAGGCGACGCAGATATTTTATTAGTCCCTGAAATCGAAGCGGGAAACATGCTTGCAAAACAACTTACTTTTCTTACTAATGCTGATGCTGCGGGTATTGTATGTGGAGCAAGAGTACCTATTATTTTACCTAGTAGAGCCGACTCCTTACGAACCCGTCTTTTATCCTGCGCGGTAGCAGTCAAAATGTCCGAAGCGCGCAAAAAAGGCGAGCTAAAATAAAAAGATAATGTTCTGCTTCTTCTTGCGAAATGGAATTGCAGAGAGAAAAACCTAGCGAACCGTTACAAATAAAAATGAGAACAAAAATTATAAATTAACGTGAGTTTTGGATAAGCAGGATGTTTCCCTTAGGCCTTAACTATGAACCGTTCGGCTTGAGAGGATGCGATGAGCTTACCTATACCTAGGCTTCGAGACAGCGTAAAACGCCTCCTCAATGCCATAAATTAAGGGTTTTGTAGCCTGGATTAGTGCAGCGTAATCGGGAATTTAGTGCCTCGATCCAGCTCCAACCCTGTATTAGGACTTCGTCTAATACAGGCTACATACTTCCGCATATTCTTAACTTAAGAAGACAAGCCAGGAGTCTCGACTAGATCAGAGTTGAGTATATTAGAATACTTAGCACACAATAAGGAATATTTAGCGCTATAGAAATGTTCATGCGCTCTTTCCATCCCCCACTGCCTTATATCTTCAGCAATATTCCGAGCAAATTCTCTTTGTAATTCTTCCGTATATTCTAGACCTTGTTTATCGCTTGCTCTTAATCGTGGCTCGGTAATTGCTTTAATAAATTTGCTATTATTATTTTCTGCTTTCATCCACCCATTTAAATCTCTTAAAAAATTTTTGATTATTTGATGGGGTTCCTGATAAAAAATATCGATTAGTGCATCGACACTCTTGGTCTTGTGGTCTTGCATAATACCCAATATAAAGAAAAATGCCTCTTGGCTTGCTGCTGTATTTGAGAGCTCTAAAATTCGTTCCAAACGTAGAATGATAAAGCTTTTAGCACTTTCATAAATATCTTCTTGGCTAGGTGAAAAAAACTTCATCTTGTTAACCTTCATTAATTAATCCTATCGCTTCAGAGTATAACATATGGTCTGCAATTAAACAAAACAACTTGTTTTAGAGCACCCATGTTGCAACAAAAAAATTTTTATAAAGCTATAGAAAGACTCGGGGGAATGACGCAAGTGAAATCAGCATTCCGTCAAATTGGCGATCCAATCGAAGCAGGCTATTTACCTAAAAATAGCGGTGGTACTTGTTCCAATACTACCTTGGACTTCCATAGAGCAGTAAGTCAAGGATGCGAAAATCAATGGATGAGTGCAGCAGGTCAAGCAAAAAATGACTCATCTATATTGCAAGCCACTATAGGAAGAGTAGGAAACAACTTTGGTCTTAGACAACAATTACAATTCGTTTCTACTGAGCAGATTGTAAAAGATAGGCTTTATACACGCAGTCTACCAGATGCCCAAGGACAGACTTTAGTTGACAGTATAGTTCCAAACTCAAGGCAGCCAAAAGCACAGCTTGAATCCTTTAGCCCTAGAGATTTAGCAACAGAGATTAATACCTTATTAAGTGAAAATCCTCAAAATTCTATACGTTTGAATTTTATAGTGAATGATAAGCGCGAACAATATGGACATACTATCGCTATCTGCCAATCTAGAGATGGACAGAATCTTTATATTATGGATCCTAATGCAGGAGTAATAACAACAAATAGAGAGGAAATTGGGGCAGTATTAGAGACGCTACGCTCATCCTTATATAAAGATTATACTCTTAGCGAAACCACTTTAGAGACGCAAGATAAATTTTGGCTTGATCCAGCACATCCATTGACAGATGATGTGATTGAGGGCTTTAAAGCGGAAGAAGTAACCTTATTAACAGCATGTACTCCAGACCTTTATAAAGCCCATCAAAAAGCACAAGCAGCAATACCTGTCGTTGATTGCGATTATGATGAAGCTGTTTTTAATGATGCAGCCTGGAATGCAGCACCTGAAGTTGTCGTAGCTCAAAGTGCCGTATCAGTTGGTGCGCATGAATACAAAGCAATGGTGAAACATGATCCCACACCCCTCCCTCAACTAACAGCACTAACAACAGCCGCAAAGTCTGGCCCAGAAGCTGGCGATGATGACTGGGATAGGATTAATGAGAGACCAGGGGGTCTATGAACCTAATAAACCATCGTCCTCATGAAGCTCAGCCAACTCACTTTTTTTTACTTTTCTTCGTTCTTCCCAGCTATGTAATAGTACATAGAATGCAGGTACAAAGACCACTGCTAAACAAGTAGATGCAAGCATACCGCTACTTACTGCAATACCAATAGAACGTCGTGCATTAGCACCTGCGCCTGATGCAAACACTAAGGGCATTACTCCAAGGATAAAAGCAAAAGAGGTCATGAGGATCGGTCTAAAACGTTTTTTAGCACCTAATACTGCTGATTCCATAATTGTTTTATTGTTATATAAATGCTCCTCTCGAGCTACCTCTACAATGAGAATGGCGTTTTTAGCTGCTAAAGCAATAAGCAATAAGATCCCAATTTGCGTATACATGTTATTGTCTAATCCTAGAAGAGATAAGACTAATACCGTTCCAATTAATGCTAAGGGGACACTAAGCAATACTGCTGCAGGAGTTATCCAACTTTCATATTGTCCCGCTAAAATTAAATACACCAAAACTAAGGATAAAAGGAAAATATAATAGCTCACATTTCCTGCTATCGCTTCTTGATAGGCTGTACTAGTCCACTCATAGGATACACCAGCGGGTAATATTTGCTTCGCTAAACGCTCCATCGCTTGCATTGCTTCGCCTGAACTATATCCCGCTGCGGATGTACCATAGATATTACTCGAAGGATATAAGTTATATAAGGACACAATAGACGGACCCACATCAGGATAAATATCAGTGAGCGTTCCTAAAGGAACCATGCCGCCATTTTTATTTTTTACATACATATTACGCACATCTTCGATAGTCATACGTGAAGAGGCTTCCGCTTGAACATAAACCTGAAAAACTTGCCCAAACTTGGAAAAAAGATTCACATAAGAAGAACCTAAATACGTTTGTAAAGTATCGCTCGCATCACCAATAGCTACGCCTAAGGATTCGGCCTTAACTCTATCTATTGGCGCTGATACTTGCGGCACTGAGGCACGAAAAGAAGTCATTAAGCGCTGCAATTCAGGTTGCATACTGGCATAGTGGATGAGCTGATCAGTTGCCGATTGTAACTTACGATAGTCAAAACTTCCGTCTTGTAATTCCAACTGCATTTGAAAACCACCAGACATTCCTAAGCCTTGAATAGGCGGAGGCACCATCACTAATATTTTAGCGCCAAGTGTTTTTGCAGCAATGTCATTAAGTTTTTGATACATATGCAATAGATCTTCCTCTTTACCCCGAACACTCCAGTCTTTGAACATGACATAGAGCACTCCTCCATTAGAAAGATTCGCATTACTATCCAAAAGTGAAATACCATCAATGGTAATCACATTAGCTACACCGCCTAATTTTGAAGCCTTCGCACTTAAATCCTGAAGTAAAGCTTCGGTGCGATCTAAAGTAGCACCATCAGGTAGTTGCACGTTTAACATCATATAACCCTGATCTTCAATAGGAATAAAGCCTGTGGGAATGCGGCTGATTCCCAATATTGCCAGAGCTACAAGAACTAAACCTATAAAACAGACTTTTTTATAATTATGAACTAAGGTATCAATGAAATTGATGTATCGATTTTCTAAGGGATAATAAACTTTATCAAAGCCTCTGAAAAATATATTTTTCTTCTCTACGTGAGGAACTGGTTTTAACCACATAGCACACTGTGTGGGCTTTAAAGTCATCGCATTAATAGCACTAATAAACGCTGTTGCTGCTATCACTAACGCAAACTGAGCATACATTGCTCCTGTTAAACCAGGCATAAACCCTGCAGGAATGAATACGGCCATTAAAACTAAGGTAATACCTAAGATAGGACCAATTAACTCACGCATTGCTTCAATAGAAGCTTCTTTAGGGGCCATACCGCGCTCAATATGTTGCGTCACGCCCTCTACAATTACAATTGCATCATCTACTACAATTCCTATGGCTAGAACTAAAGCAAATAGAGTTAATAAATTCACTGAATAACCTAATAACATCATGGCGAAAAAAGCGCCAATAATAGTTACAGGAACTGTTGTAGTGGGCACTAAAGTAGCACGTGCATTCTGCAAAAAGAATAAGATAACGATGAGCACCAAAACACCGGCTTCAAATAAAGTTTTATAAACTTCATGTACCGAAGCTTTAACGAAAATGGTGGTATCAAAAGGAATAGAATAGGTCATTCCAGGAGGAAATTTTTTAGCCATTTTGTCAACAGTAGTGCGCACTGCATTAGCCACATCTAAAGCATTGGCGCCGGGCAATTGGAAAATGCCTATAGCCGCAGTGGGCTTATTATTTAGTTTTGCCAGTTGATTATAACTAGAGGAACCTAGCTCCACTCGTCCAACATCCTTGATGCGCACAATTTGTGCACTACTACTGGTATTAGCGCTTTGATTAGGTTGGGTAGAATCTGTTTTTACAACAATATTGGCAAATTCATTCGGATCGGCTAATTGTCCAGGCACGTTGACTGTGAATTGAAAGGCTTGTTTTCCTGCTGTTGGAGGTGAGCCAATTTGCCCCGCAGAAACTGATTGGTTTTGTCGACTAATGGCATTAACCACATCACTTGGGTTTAAGCCATAAGCAAGCATTTTTTTGGGATCCAGCCAGATACGCATCGCATAACTACCCGTACCAAAAATAATCACATTACCTACACCCGGTAAACGAGATAATTCATCCTGCATATTAATGGTTGCATAATTATTGAGAAAAAGACCATCATATTCCCCATGCTCTGAGGTTAGGGTAATAAATTGCAAAATAGCAGTTGATTTTTGTTGAACAACAACGCCTTGTTTTTGTACTGATTCAGGTAATTGCGCCATCGCAGACTGTACCCTATTTTGTACTAATACTTGAGCAAAATTAAGATCTGTTCCAATTTCAAAAGTTACAATTAAGTTATAAGTGCCGTTGTTAGTGCTATTAGATTGCATGTAGATCATTTTTTCTACACCATTGACTTGCTGTTCAATAGGCAAAGCTACGGTATTGATTAAGGTTTTAGCATCAGCACCAGGATAACTGGTAGTTACTTGAATGGTAGGTGGTACAATAGAGGGGTATTGGGTCACCGGCAATACCAAGATTGCTACAAAACCAATAAAAACGATGAACAGCGCTATAACGTTTGCTAAGATAGGGCGTTCAATAAAAAATTTAGAAATCATCGTCTTATATTCTCACTTTCCCGTGTAAATCATTAAAAATAAAAAATAGTACTAAGCATCAATCTCACTGCCTAAAGTTAAGATAGCTATCTCCATTTTTCCTTAACTTAAGGCCGTCAATCCTCTCATTATGAAAATAAAAGCCTATGAATCAGTCCGTTGTTTTTTGCTCGGCTTGAATTTCTGCTTTATTACCGGGAGTAGCATTTTGTAGTCCGTTAACGACAACTCGATCTTCAGCCGCTATGCCTTTGCTAATAGCTTGTTTCCCATTTTCGGCCGGACCAAATTCAACATGTTTTAACTGCACGACATTGTTCTTATCCAGCGTAAACAAATAAGGACCAATTTGATCATAAAGTACGGCTGAACTAGGTACAGTTAATTGTTTTTTAGGCAGAGAGACAGCCACTTGCACTTGTATAAACAGACCAGGCACAAAAAGATTATCTTTATTTTCTAATAAGGCACGCAACTCCATAGTCCCGGTTGACGCATTAAGACCTGTATTTACAAAATCTAGAGTAGCCTTATGCTTGTAACCCTTTTCATTTTGGAAATTTACATATACAGGCACTTTACTAATATCGGAAGGTTTAAATCCAATAGCTTTCGCCGCTGCACGTAACTTAATTAAATCCAATTCATTAAGATTAAAATAGACATACATTTTATCCACTTGATCTATAGTGGCTAAATTAGTGGCCGCACCATTGCCTACTAAGTTGCCTGCATCTACTAAATGACGACCAATGCGACCATCAAAAGGAGCGTTAATATGCGTATATCCATAGGTGATTTTTGCATTGATTTCATCAGCAACCGATTTATCCAGCTCCGCTTTTGAAGCCTCCGCTTTTGCAAGCCATTTTTGTACATTATTTAAAGAGGTGGCATTCTGTTTATACATACGTTGTTGGCGAACATATTCTATTTTTGAATACTCATAGTCTGCTGTATTTGCTGCCACAGTAGCCTTGGCTGCTTGTAATTGCTCCCAATAAGGCTCTGGTTGAATAACAAAAAGCTCTTTTCCTTTTTTAACAAAAGTACCATCAGTAAACTCGATAGAATCGAGAAAACCCTCTACTCGCGCTACTAAATTCACAGAATTATAGGCTACGGTAGTTCCTGTCTGCGTCACATATTCTACCATTTCGAGTAACTCGGGTTTTTGTACAGAAACCTGAGGTAAAGGAATAGCAATTGGCTGTTTTTTTGTTAAATGATGGATCACTAGATAGGCCAAAATGACAGCTGCTATTACTAATGCAATTTTAGTTCTTTTAGAATATTTTTCTTGATTCATACTCATTACCATTTTGGTAGATACAGTTCTTGTATTCTTTGGGCCTTAGTCATTGGAGGCAGATGATTTTGTTGTTTTAACAAAGTACCCCAATTAGTTCGTGCCGCCATTTCCTCTTTTATCTTTTGTGGAATCACATCATTAGTGCTTCTAATTTGCCATCCGCCACCTAAAGCGCGATATAGAGCAATTAATGATTGAGGAATATTACCTTGAGCATTAACTAAGGAAGTTTGTACACTTAATAATTGCTGTTCCGCATTAAGGACTGGGGTAAAATCTGTTTCCCCTTCTTTATAACGGACAATAGCTAGCTCTAAGGATTTTGTAGCAGAAGTATTAGCTTGCGTTAAATAATAAACGGCACTTTTCGCTTCAATGTAGGCAGTAATATTATCTTGCACTTCTTTTTGAGCTACTAAAACCAGATTAACATAATTTAATAAAGCTTGTTGAAACACCGCATCCTGGGTGCGTACAGCATTGGTAATTTGACCATAGTTTAAAATTGACCAGCCAAGATTAGGACCCGCCGAAATATTCCGATTTGACCAATTAAACATATCTGCAATAGAGGCACTACCAATATTGCTGGCAGAAAAGGTAAAATTACCCACCAAAGATAAAGCGGGATAAAGTTCAGCCTTTATAGCACCAATTGCCGCACCTTGCTGCACTGCTTGCAATCGAGCTTGATGAATATCAGGACGTCGTGCAATCGTTTCTTTAGGAATACCTACTGCAACAGAGTATGGAGCTTTAGGAATACCATGGCTTTTTTTAAGCATGCCATCTACCCCATTAGGAATAGTTCCTAATAAAACTGCTAAGCTGTCTTTTTGAGTTTGTAAATCACTAATTAAAGGGGGTAGAGATGCTTGGGTTTGTGCCAGTTCTGTTTTAGCTTGCTCAACATCCACAAGACTTACTTCACCTGCATTATAACGAGCCAAAGCTATTCTTAGGCCCATTTTCTGCACTACGATATTAGCATTAGTCACTTTAATTTGTTTTTCTGTAGTACGAATTTTTGTATAAGAGGTCGCAATATCAGAAGTAAGCGTAATTAAAGCATTATCATAAGCTGCTATAGAAGCTAAAAAAGCAGCATCATTAGATTGAATAGCGCGGCGATATTTTCCCCAAAAATCCAATTCCCAGCTCGCTGAAAAACCCAGTGCCGCAGTATCAAAACTTGTAGGCAAGATACTTTCTAAAGAGCTTCCTCCAATACGATTATAGGTATAATTTCCTATCATTCCTTGTTGTTGAGGATATAACTCTCCTACAGACTGAGCCAATTGGGCTCTAGATTGTAGTACACGTACACCGGCGATTTGTATCGATATATTGTTTTGATAGCCCTGATTAATGATCGTAGTCAGTGTAGGATCTTTAAATACCTTCCACCAAAGCACATTTTTAAAGGGACTTTCTTTGACTGTAGAATTTTTTTCTGGCCAATGAGCTGCGACTGTTTTTTGTGGTTCCTTATAATTAGGCCCCACCATACAGGAACTGAGAAATAAACAGAGGATCAGGATAAATGTACGTAACATGTGTAGTTATAATTCCCTAATTCAAATCATTCCATAACATCCTGATATAATTTTTCTGCTCTTTCTAAAGCAGGAAAATTACATGAAAACATTACTTTATCACCACTAATTTTGATTTGGTAGCTAAAAATTAAAAATCAATTAAGGTTGTCTTTGGCTTACACATCAAGATGCTTATATCCTATACTGTGAGTGACTAGAATCTAAGAGCGGCATTATGGATAAAGACTATTATAAAATTATGGGATTGGCTCCTAACGCCACGGAACAAGAAATTAAAACTGCTTATCGTCGATTAGCAAGAAAATATCATCCCGACCTTAGTAAAGAATCGAATGCGGAAGAGCAATTTAAGGAAATGGGTGAAGCCTATGAAACCTTAAAGGATCCCAGTAAACGCGCGCAATATGATGAACACCTTAAAAATCGTGAGTTTCATGGACAAGCGCAACAACAGACTGGAAATAATAGATCGTATCAGAGTAATGGCCCTGGGTTTACTAACTCTGAGTTTAATGATGGTTCTGAATTTAGTAGTGATTTCTTTGAATCACTTTTTGGCCATCCACGTGCTCAGAATCAAGCGATGGCTGGCCAAGATTACCATGGCAAAATAAACATCAACCTTGAAGAAGCATTCAATGGGACTATAAAAAGTATTCAAATTCCTACAGAGAGTAATAAAAATCAAACTTTAAATGTAAAAATACCCGCAGGCGTTAAATCTGGACAGCAAATTCGCTTACCTGGTCAAGGTGCTCCCGGAATAAATAAGGGGCCACGAGGCGATTTATATTTAACTGTTGACGTCATGAAACATCCTCTATTTGATGTCAAAGATAATGATATTTATTTAACTCTTCCGCTTACTCCCTGGGAGGCTGCTTTAGGAGCTACGCTTGTTGTACCAACCTTATCGGGCAAAATAGATTTAAAAATTCCACCAGGCTCGCAAGGAGGTCAGAAATTACGAATAAAAAATCGAGGACTTCCAGGGCCTACTCCGGGAAATCAATACGTACTATTAAAAATTATTACTCCACCAGCCACGAGTGACGCAGCGAAAGAGCTGTATAAGAAAATGGCTGAAGTAATGCCTTTTAATCCTCGTGCATCAATGGGAGTATAAAGATGGACAAAGAAGAACTTATCATAGGGATGCTCATTGAAGAAACCTCTTTTTCTTTTAAAGAAGTATGTCTTAAATATAAGATTCCTAAAGAGTTATTAATAGAAATGATGGAATACGGCCTCTTTCCTTCGGATAGAAATAGAGAGCAAAGCCAATTACGTCCAAAAGATTTACGCCGCATGGAATCTGCATTTCGTCTGCATAGAGACCTGGAAGTTAATCTACCAGGAGTTGCATTAGCCTTGGATTTACTCGATGAAATTGAAGAGTTACGTAAAGAACTTGAGATTCTTCGTAAACATTTTTAAAAGATACAAGACTTACGCACCCCAAGGTCGAGGCAAAAGAAGTATTTAATGAGGGAGTTTAGATATACTAAATGACCGAATTAAAAACTGCTTTTAACGAAGAGATTGGGAGTTTTTCCTAAGTCCTGGCAACATGTATCTCGAATTTCTTCATGAATTATCTCAAATAGAATTTAACGATGACGCCTGAAAATGAGTACGGCAGCGAGGGAGCCTTTGTGAAACATAAATTCCACAACTTTTTGTTATCATTGCACTACTCACACTAAACAATAATTGTAATGAGTAAAAATTATTCTGCACAAAATCGCTTCATTGTTTCGCTGAAAAATGTAATTTTATGATTAGTATCTAAGGAAATACAGTGAATCTACTTAAATATAAGGCATTTAAAAAAATCAAAAGATTTTTAGCCCCTAAAATAAAAGTCTTCATTTACCGAATAAATCGCAATATTTTTGATAAAGATTATTCGCAAAAATTAATAAAATCAAAAGAATGGTTTGAGAATATCAATTTCGATTTTAAAAAATTGACAATCCCTGAACAATCTTTGGAAGACATTTCGTTTATACAAAATGGCAATCTTCCCAAATTAGCATGGTGCGCAAAATTGTATAATGGAAAAACCATTATAAATTATGGTGCAGATATACATAAACATGATAACGGTATTATTGAAGGAGTTTGGGATAGCCAATTTGATTCGTTTGATTATGTTAACTCAAAATACGTGTTTGGTTCGGGCATTAGTGTTTCCAAAAATAAAATAATACTTACCCCCCCCTCTCATATGTTCGAATGCATTTTTTACTTGCATGAAAAAGCAACC
>CANJQE010000101.1 GCA_947476305.1 Legionellaceae bacterium | reverse complement strand
TATGCCTCCGGCGGCCCTGGCCGTCCTGGTCCCCCTTGATTTTGATCCCCCTTCGGGCCTCAAAATCTACGCTCCCCAATGACTGACGCCTTTTCGTATGGCCTTATAGGTTCCCTGCGGAAAAACATCCGGCCCTAAGGCGACCAGGGACTACTCGCCCGCGCCTTCGGCTCTCCATGGCTCGCAGCGATTGATTTTATTATTCAACGTCCAGAGATTGATTCAAGCCAAATTATTCTTATTGGCCGGAGCTTTGGAGGCTACCTTGCTGCTCGCGCCGCTACAAAAGAACGAAGAATTGCCGCCTGCATTGTAGATCCAGGCATCTTAGATTCAATGAGCACTTTAGAGCAAAAATGTCGTACATTAATTGGCAAAAAATGCCCTGAGTTAGCAGATAGTCCCTTGCCTCAAATCATCGAACATTTAATGCAAATAGATGATAACTTACGCTTTATGCTAGCCAGCCGCAAATGGCGTTTTGGCGCAAATACAATTGAAGAACTACTCGAACAAACCCACCACTATACACTTGAAGGATTGGTCGATCAAATTCAATGCCCCACTTTAGTCTGCGATAATACTTTGGAATACATCACCCCAGGTCAAGCTAAAAAATTCTATGAGCAACTAAGGTGTAAAAAACACTATGTTCTTTTTAATGCTGACGATGGAACAGGCGGTCATTGCGAACCACTAGCCCCTAGACTATTCAACGCCGAAGTCTATTCTTGGTTGGCGACCTTAATAAGCTAAAGGATGACCAAGCCACGCACTGAAATCAACATTAGATCAAGAACGGTCAGAGATGAGTCTAGGTTGAACAAGCTCCTACTTTGAAAAAGCGCAGCATAGATAAACTATGTGAGCATTTTTCAAAGTAGGAGCTTGTTCAAGATAGGCCATATATGGCCGTTATAAAAAGAGAAGTCTGCTTCATAAATACGATGCAGCCTTTTATAATGAGACAAATCTGAGGCGAATGCCAATATAACCTTCACTTTTAGTATAGCAAGCCACCCCGATATGTCAAATTTTTATACATTTTCATGGGGTTTAAAATGGGATTGAATACGCCGAAATTTGCTATCTTGAGAGTTTTTCTCATAGGTAGAGCAATACCAATTTGGTATATCACATTGTTTTTTAATAAAAAATTGATTTAAATGTTGGAGTATTTTATGTGTATCTATTAGATCTGGTGTGATTTGAATATTGAACTCATTTAATCCCTTTTGAATTATCCGATAATCTTCAAAATCAATAGCACTGTTGGCCATATGTTGACGTAAACTATCGGCAAATATGGGGACTAACTTTGTTCCTTGTTTTGCGTAACATACATCACCTACTCGCCCTTCTATTGCTTCTAACTCAGTAAAAACATCCGACTCGTCGCTATAAATCAATACATCATCCAAACGATAGCGGATAATAGGCTGAGTGGTGCGCGCTAAATCAGTAATAATAGGTATAAAGCGTTTTTCATCTAACCACTCTTTTTCAATAATTAAGAATTCTTCATTCAGGGTAAGACGATTAGTTTTTTTATCGGAAATTGCTAAAAAACCTTCCGTAGCTTGATATATTTGTGAAATGGTACAGTGAAAAGCATCCGCAATAATTAGCTCATCGTTTTTTTCTAATACTTCGGCTACAGAAAAAATCTTTTTGGGCTGAATGTTTAAACGATTTTTATGCTGTGCTAGCAACAATAAAACACTTGCAGGTGCCGAGATAATAGTGGGCTTAATGTCATTAAGTCTTTTAATGTGCTCGTCAAAATCAGCTAATAAATCAAAAAAATAAAATTGTACCGTTTTACCCTTATTTAGAGTGGTATATAAATTATTGTTAGCCCGTAGGAAAAATGCGATTCGCTCTTTAGTCTGCAAACCATTGGGTAAGGCTTTTGCTAAAATAGTTCCGGCCCAAGCATCCCGCTCTATAGGATTGGCAAGAAATAAACCGCGGTTTCCTGATGTTCCGGAAGACAGTCCTACTGTTATGTTCTTAATCAAGGGAGAAAAATCACGCGTTTTTTCTGCTTTTAAAGCGACCTCTAGAGTCTCTTTTTTGCTTAAACCTAGAGTATTCAGCTCATCAAAATGCTCCATCATGAGGCTCTTATTTATTATGGGCCATTCATGAAGCGCTTTATCCAAATAGGGTTTATAAAAAGGAGATTTTATTAAAGTATTTTTTACTAAATGCTCCCATTGCCTATCTTGATATTCTCTTAATTGTTCTAAAGATTTAATCTGCTTTTTTATCCATAAGGATTTAGCATAATAATAAAGAATGCGCGCTAACATGATTGCGTTTCCTTGATACGTTGACGGATGTGTTGGCAATGAGAAGGAATAATATCAATCTGCGGATTATTGAGATAAAGCTGATGTAATTTATTAATGGTTTCTAAATAGGCTTTTTTATCATCATGAATTAAATAAGTCAGTTGGCTGGGGTAGTGCAATTTTTGGAAGGTTTCTTGATGCCAACAACTGTCTGCTACTAAGAACGTCGCCTTATCGGCCTGAAAATAGAGCCCGATTTGTCCTGGTGCATGCCCCGGTAAGGAAATAGCATAAAGGCTTGCATCATCAAACAGATCAAAGCCTGTAGTAAAGGGCGCCATATTTTTAGCTAAAGAACACTCTTGTTTGTTTAATAAGAGAAGACGCTCATAAAAATCCTTTGGTAATAAACCAGGCAAAAATCCCTGGAGCAGCGCTTTAAATCCGCGTTTATCTTTTATTGCATTGATTGCTTGCGGATGACAAATAAATTGCGCCTTAGGAAAATCATCTAAGCCACCAATATGATCGGCATGAAAATGAGAGATCACCACATAGGAGATTTCTTCAGGATGAATATTTTGTTCCAGTAATTGTTCTTTTAATGTTTTTTGCAGATAAACCGGGGTTAAATAACGATATAAAGAGGAAGGAAAAGAGCGTGTTTCCTTATAAAAACGCTGACTGTATCCTGTATCAAATAAAATATATCCTTTGTGGGGATGTTTAATCAGAGCACAAAGAGCAGGATATTCTTGCTGCTTTAATGCACCCTTTTTTAAGGTCATGCGCTCACAATGAGTGCAAAAACCAGCTTCTAATAATTGATAGTCAATCATGGTCACTATACCATTTAGCAAAACAGGTCATTCCCTCTTTTATAGTCATTATGGGTTTATAAGCTAAATCCTGTTTTGCAGCCTCTATATTTAAGGTTTGTCCTAAAGCTAACACCCCAGCGCTGTAAGCAGTTAAACGAGGCTCATTGTTCATCATGGGAAGTCGATAAATCAGCTCTAAACTCTGCCCTATTTTTTTGGCTAGAGCAAAAGGAATATATTTTAGTTGCACCTTTCGTTCTAAAGACTCAAATAAGAGTGCGATAATTGTATTTAAAGTCTGTGGGTCATCATTACTTATATTGTATTTTTTCCCGAAACAATGTTCTCCTGCTTGCGAAGCCAAGAGTAAGCTTTCTACTACATTATCAACATAAGTCACATCAATCAGATTACTTCCCTTACCTACTATCGGTAAAATCCCTTTTCTTTCCGCTTTAAGAAGTCGGGGTAAAATGGCTCGGTCATAAGGACCAAAAATGGCACGCGGTCTTAAGGTGATGACCTGCAGATCTTGCTCCTTAAAAGCTTTATCAATTAATTGCTCCGCAAGTAATTTAGTTTTTACATAATGGTTGACGGGTTTTCTAGGTAAAGGAGCGTCTTCTTTGATGTTGTATTTTTCGCTAAAATCAAAATAGATACTAGGAGAAGAGACATGAATAAAACGCGCCTCTTTAGGTGTAGCATTAATCAGATGGTGCGTACCTAAAACGTTGGCCTGATAAAACTCTTGGTATTTACCCCAGGGGCTGGATAAAGCAGCGCAATGGAAAATCACTTCACTATTTTGCGCAATGCTTTTTAATGCCTTTTGATCTTTTAAATCGACAGCAATAAAATGCGCGCCCAGTTTTTTGACTTGTGCGCCTAAGTGTTGATTGCGCCCTAAAGCAATAACTTCATGTCCTTCTTTCACTAAACGTTTAGTTAAATTAATTCCCAAACAACCTGTTGCTCCGCTCACTAAACAACGCATCTTAATATTCCATAATCAGGCCTGCAACAGAAATACCTGCCCCAGTACCAATTAAATAAACTAATTGCCCGCGTTTTATTTTTTGATTGTTTACATGATGGGCGAAAGCAGAAGGCATTGAGGCAGCCATTTGATTGCCATGCTCCGCAAAAATGTCGACTACTTTTTCTTCAGGGATTGCCAGACGTTTTCTTAAATGATGCATGGCTAATAAACTAGCTTGATGCGGCACTACCCAATCTATATCACTTAAAGTGACTTTGGCTTTAGCCAATAAGTGTTGCACGGAATCAATAACTAATTGACTTGCTAATTTAAATACTTTTTTACCGTCCATGTAAAACAAGCCCAATTGAGGATCAAAGGGTTTTGCTGGTGGAAAACGCGTTCCCCCTGCTTCTACTCGGCAATAATCCACACCACTACTATAGGTTTGCATATGACTTGCTAAAATTCGGCTTGAACCATCGCTTTTTTCTACTATACAGGCAGCGGCCCCATCACCAAAGATGGTACAGGTTTCCATGTCCTTCCAATTCAGTCCTGAAGAGGGAATATCACTTGAAACAATCAATGCTCGTTGATAACGACCGCCTGCAATTAGATAGGACACCGTATCTAAAGCAGTTAAAAAACTTAAACAAGTACTATTAATATCAAAACAAGGAATTCCGGAGTGTTCTAAACCCAGCTGTTTTTGCACTAAAGCCGCGGTACAAGGAATAAGTTGCTCACCAGCTCCACAAGCACTAATAATGACATCAATATCACTTAAAGTAAGATTGGCATTGTTTAGGGCTTTTAACGCAGCTTGTGCAGCCATATAAGAAGTAGTTTCTTCCTGACTAGCAAAATGACGAGAAATTAGGCCTGATTTTTTTTGTACCGTGGCAATCGGAAGTCCTAATTGCTTATCTAGGTCAGCTGAATACACTTTATTACGCGGCAAATATTGAGCTAATCCAGTTATTTTTACAGCAAGCATGGGCTCTCCCAAAAAATCAAGGCCTATAAAAATCCAATATTATTGATTGAAAATTAGGCAAATGGTAGGATTGTGCCATTATTTGGTACAAAATGGAAATTTATGCGCATTATAACTGTCTTGGATAGTTACCCCCCTGATTTAAACGGAGGTGCTTATTTTACTCATCGTCTAGCTCTAGCCTTACAAAAAAAAGGCCATGAAATACTCGTTATTTGCCCCTCTCGAAGTCTCAAACAAGGCTATACGGAATATGAGGGAGTTCGTCTTTTTGGGGTTCGTTCTTGGCCTGTTTTTACTTATAAGAATTTTCGCGTTTCTTGGCCTATTTTCATTAAAAAGGCAATTCACCATACCATCAAAGAATTTAATCCTGATCTGATTCATTTACAGGGAAAATTTTTTATTGGCGGAATTAGTTATCGCGCGGGTAAAAAAATGGCCATTCCCTTAATGGCCACCAATCATTTTATGCCAGAAAATTTTTTCCATTATACTCATCTTCCCAAACGTTATAGCCAATGGTTTAATAAAAAATGTTGGTCTATTGTCTTAGAAATGCTTAATCAAGTGGCTAAAGTGACAACCCCTACAGAAACAGCAGCCCAATTATTGCGCCAAGAAAACATTCAAAAGGAAGTTCAGGTTATCTCCTGCGGAGTAGATTTAAAAAAATTTCACCCGGAGCAAGATGCGGAGTTTCTACGAACACGTTATAACATTCCCCACAAACCTATTCTTCTATACACAGGAAGATTAGATAAAGAAAAAAATCTAGCACTTGCCCTAAAGGCTTTTGCCCAAGCCTGCCAAGAGATAGATTTTCATTTTGTTATTGTGGGACGTGGTGCTGAACAAATTCACTTAGAGCGACTCGTACATTCTTTGGGAATAAAAAACCAGGTGACTTTTACAGGCTATCTAAGTGATGAAGACTATCCTAAAATCCATGGTTTAGCAGATTGTTTTGTTAATGCCAGTACTGCTGAATTACAAAGTATTGTTACCCTAGAAGCAGTTGCTTCAGGATTACCAGTATTAGGAGCAGAAGCAATGGCTCTTCCAGAATTAATTAATCATGGAAAAAATGGTTATTTGTTTCAACCAGGGGATGTTACTACTTTAACGCACTATCTAGTCGAGCTTTTTTCTAATCCTGAAAAAAGAAAAAAAATGGCTCTTGAAAGTAGACTTATTGCTCAAAGACACGATATTGCAACTACGGTAGAACAATATGAGCGACTGTATCAAGAAATGGTAGGACTATGAAAAGCATAGCACTTCGTTATAGCAGTTTATTACAAGAGCAAAGTTATTTGTATAACCTGATTCTTGGTTTTACCTTATTAATTGTCAGTTTTATCATCAATAATTATGCGAGTGCTTATGCTACGCAAATGGTGAGTCAACCCGTTTCAGACCTTATTTTAGATAGTCTTAACCTACGCGATGTGACTTTTATACATGTTTATGCAGCCTTAAATTTCTGGCTCCTATTTTCCCTTTATATTCTAATATATCGTCCTGGAACTTTGCCCTTTATTTGTAAAACAGGCGCTTTATTTATTTTAGTACGCAGCGGCTTTATTTGTCTTACTCATCTGGGCGCTCCCTTAAATAATTTAACAATCCCCTCCTTCTCCTCATTTTTTATTTACAATGGAGATCTGTTCTTTTCAGGACATGTTGGCGGTCCTTTTTTACTGGCGCTGCTTTTTTGGCAACAAACAACTTTGCGCTACTTCTACCTCTTCGTGAGTTTATTTTTTGCTTATATTGTTTTAGTTGGCCATATCCATTACAGCATTGATGTTGCAGCCGCCCCTTTTATTACTTACGGTGTTTATCAGTTTGCTAGATACTTCTTTGATGGAGATTATGACTACTTTAAAAAAGAGTGTGCAGAGAACAAACCCGTTCAAGCGATAAAAATCTTGGATTAATATCAGCTATACTACTGTGTGATGTTCTTATTCAATGCAATCTTATTTACATGGAGGTTCCAAATGAAAAAACTATATCTCGTGACCGCATTAAGTGCTCTCTTTTTCACATCATTCACTTTTGCATGTGGAGCACATGATGAAATGGACGACCCGTCCTGTGGGGCAATTGTAAAAGCATGTAAAACAGCTGGTTTTGCAAGAAAAAGTGAAGACAAGAAGTTTTGGCAAGATTGCATGCACCCATTGCTTTTAGGTCAAACTGTTAAAGGTGTGACTATTGATCCTGCTCAAGTAAAAACCTGTCGTGATAAAAAAATTACTGATCTTCAACAACAGTTACAAGAGTTTCAAGGTGTTAAATAATATATAAAAGCTTGGCTCTGTTGAGCGTGCCCTCAGCGAGTTTTCAACAGAGCTTCACTAGGTTTTTGTAGCGTGGATTAGCGCAGCGTAATCCGGAAACTTCCTGCATCGATCTCCCTTCAATTCCGTATTACGACGTCTAATACGGCTACATTCCTCTTCATATTGTAAGTCCCAATCTTTTATTTATTTTATTGTGAAGTGCTTGCATTTTAGCTTACCTATTTTTATCTCTAACAAAATTGATTTTTATTTTACCGGAGAAGAATAGCTAAACCCTGCCATTTTAAGATTTTTTTGTATAAATTATTTGATTGAATATTAATATTCATGGTAAAATAATGGTCATATTGAATTATAAATATTAGATGGTAATGACAGATAGTAGTGAAAGTAATAATGACTTTTTTTTAGATGAGCTAAATTTTAATGACTTTAGCAATGAAGATAGTCAATTATTATATGAATGTTTAAACTCACCTAATGCTCATAATTTGAATTATGATGACTTTAGCGAGGAGGATTGGCAATCACTCAATGAGTGGTTTAACTCATTGAATTCATCCAATGTAAATTTGGATTTAGATGAGCTCTCTGATGAGGATAATCAATCATTCTATGACTGCTTAAATCCATTAACTTCATCCGATACTAATTCTTCTATTGATGAACTAGCGCCTAATTCAGCTTCTATCACTATTTTTTCTGCACACTTAGAAAAAAAGAAATTTTCTAATGCTCTGAGTTTTCTGAACACTTATCCTGAACTCTTACCTCAAATAATCGAAAGCTTAGTGTTCATCAACAATAGTATCCCCTTTTTCTTTGTCCTATTTAAAAAAAACCAACAGGCCTTAACCAAAACAATATTATTAAATGAGTCTTTTGCTTCCTACCTCCAGGGCAAGCCAATTAATATAATACTGAGCAATCATCAGGGAGATTTAGAAGAGCAAATCAGACAACTCAGTACCGAAGAACTAATTACTTATTTCAATACCGCTTTAAGAATAAACTACCGCGCAGTAATTCACGAGCTGTGGAACAACACAATACTTGCTTCCTACTTAAGTGGTTATCCCACTATAATCTTCGTTAGAAATGAAGAGGGACACTTAGTAGAGCAAAGCGCACAATTAAGCGACGAAAAGCTGCTCACCCACTTTAAAAGGATTTTAACAAGCCGTTGTTCTGAAGTCATTCATGCAGTTTGGGGAAAACCTGGTAGTCCTTTGCAAAATACTATTAATGCAATCAATCATCCTGATACACAAATCGAGCTGATTAAAAAAGCACTAGCCTCAACCAAAGGGGATGGCACAAGTAAATTTCTTAGAAGTTTTCTAAGCTCAATACCCAATAAGGCTATCTTGCAAGACCTCTTAGAGGAAAGACAAAGTCAAAAGTTAACCGTTTATAACCAGAAGAGGATTAATACTTTAACAAAAGCTCTTAGGGAACAGCCATTCACTCCACCAAGCACTTTGATGAACAAAAAAACTAAGAACAAGATAAATGCTAAAAATAACTTGGCTCCTTTTTCTCAATACTTAAAAAATAAACAGTTTACCGAGGCTCTGCTCCTTCTAAACACTTACCCTAAACTCTTAACTAAAATAATAAAAAAATTACCTTCTTTCCGTAATAACATAGAATTTTTCGTCTTCCTATTAAAAGAAAAATCAGATTTAATAATTAGTAAAATACTTAAAAATAAAACACTTAAATCATATCTAAGTGGTGACCCCATCAAAATTATGGTGGGCAATCCCGAAGGGAATTTAGAAGAACAAACCCTACAACTCAGCACTAAAAAGGTTATTAATCTCTTTAAAGAAGTTTTAACAAGCGGTCATTCCGGAGCTATTAAAGTCCTGTGGAAGAATAAAATTCTTGCTCTCTACTTTTGTGGTTACCCAATTAAAACTCTAGTGAGAAATCAAGAAGGGAAAATAGACGAGCAAACAAAACAACTCAGCACTGAGGAGCTAATTACTTTCTTCCAAGACGTTTTAGAAAGTGGTTTTTCTATGATCATTCATGAAATTTGGGGAGAGATTAATAGCCCTTTGCAAAATGCCTTACACACTATCAACGATAGACCTAGGCTAAGCGAGTTAACTGAAAAAATACTATCTAGCAATCACTCTGATTTCTTCATCAAGCATTTTCTATGCACTCTACCCCATGAACTATTGATCTCTTGTATGAATAAGGTCTCATCCTATCCAGAGCAAAATAGAATTATACTTAGCGAAGCGCTTGCAAAACAAATCGATTCCTCCTCATCAAAAAACGAAGAAAATATTCTAGAGGAAGAGGAAGGCTGTATCGACCAAATGCTCGAATCATCATCATCTACCGACTTACCTAGTGCAGCCAGTTTTGATTGTGATGTAATGATAAACGATGAAAACAATAATATTTTGAATTTAGATGACTTTAGCAATGAAGCCGAGCAGACATCCAATGAGTGCTTTAACTCAGCCGATTCACTAGATACTACTTCATCTATTGATGAGCTAGTAACTAACACAGCCTCCTTTTCCTCAGCCAAAAGGAAAAATACTCAGACAGACGAAAATTATCTCGATACAATGGACGAATCATTCTCCTCTGACTTACACACAGCAATTAATTTAAACGATGATTTAGGGATAAATGATGAATTCACAACAAGAAAAAGACAAAAAACTGATGAACCTAACACTAATCTGAATTTAACGGACTGTACTGAGGGACAAGCAAGCAATCCAGACACGCGAACCATTTTTTCTAACTATTTAAAAAATAAGAAATTTAATGAAGCATTTAGTTATATTGACACGCACAGAGAGCTCTTAACTCAAATAACCCCGGATTTAGTTTTTATCAAAATGAAAAATGGAATACTATTTTTCATTTTTCTATTAAGTAAAAAAGGAAATTCAGAGGTTACAAGGATATTATCATTTAAGTCTCTTATTATCCCTTATCTAAGAGGAGACGAAATTAAAATCATGTGGAAAAATCAAGAAGGCTGCATAGAAGAGCAAATCAAGCAACTTAACAGCGAAGAATTACTTCTCTACTTCCAAGTGATTTTATCAAGCCATCATTCTCGTTTCATTGATACAGTTTGGGCAAAAATTGATAGTCCTTTACGAAATGCTGTTAAAATAATCACCAATCCTCAGCTACAAATAGAGCTAACTAAAAAAGCACTATTAGCTATTCGAAGTGGCTCAAATTCTTTCCTTAGAAGTTTTCTGAGCTTGATACCCAAAGCCATATTGCAAAACTGTTTAGAGGAAAATCAAAAGCAAGTATTAACCCCTCCACACACAAGCAGCGTGTCGCCTGTTTTTGAGAAACCTGCCGGGACATCCAAGTCCCCGGCAGGGACAAAAACAGGCGACAAGTATGCCTCCGGCGGCCCTGGCCGTCCTGGTCCCCCTTGATTTTGATCCCCCTTCGGGCCTCAAAATCTACG
>CANJQE010000100.1 GCA_947476305.1 Legionellaceae bacterium | reverse complement strand
GTTTCTTCATGTATTCTAAGGGCTTGGGCAATTTGTCGATTTTTCCAACCTTCACTTTTCAATAACACGGCTTTAATTCTATCGCGAATTCGACCATCTCCTTCATATCGATGGCGTAATTCTAATTCACTTTTCTGCTCTTCACTGATTGGCGTAAATCTCATCCCGACTTTTTACTGCATTTCAAATGATTTTTCCAGTACTTTCAATGGCGATGGGTATAGTAGGTTCAGCTTGCGGAGATTTATAACAAACTAACGCGTTATAATCAGCCTGGGAGTCTTTTAGATTCATTTGGGGTGGACGTACCTGATGTTCAGCACAATATCTTAATATATTCCCAACAAACCCTCCCACTTTTCGGGCATTCTGATCATTTTTCTCAAATAATTGTATTTCTTCCAAATCATTTCTTCGGAGTAGGCTACCTATACTGCAATTTTGTCCATCTATTGAGCGAGGTATATCATCTACCGATGCATTATTACCATGATACAATGCTATATCACCATTACTAAATTTAAATATCACAGGGAAGCATGATTGTAGAGAATCCGTCCAAATTATTCCCCCGTTGTCAGCTTTAAGTAATTCCGCATTACCAATTCCTACTTTTATTGAGCCAACACGAGCATTCTCTGAAAGAGCCAAAGAGCTAACATAATTACTACCTGCTAAAGGAGTAGAAGAATAAATCGCATTATCAGCAATATCTATAAGAGGCATGTTTATACCAATAAATACATCTACTAATATCATAGAGGAGAAATTAAGTTTGTACAAATATCCGTCTAAAAATTGCTTGAGATTATACTCCCCTTTTATTGCTTAGTACGTTATGCTAGTTTTAACATTAAATTATTTAAATTAATCAATGCGCTTAATTATCCTTTATTGTCTGATGACCATTTTATGCTCCTGTAACGAGGACTCTAACCGCTACAATGGCTATAATGGCTATATTGATGCAGATCTTGTTTACCTTTCCAGTAGCTTTCCGGGTCGACTTAATGATTTATTAGTTAGTCGTGGGCAAAATGTCGAAAAAAATCAGCTTCTTTTTAAAGTAGAACAAATAAATGATGACTTTGCCATTTCAATGAGTGAATTGTCGCAGAACAATATAGAGGCGCAAAAAAAGGAACTTATTAATCAAATTAACTACGATGAAATAAATTATCAACGTATTATAAAAATGCATCGTGAGGATGCCGCGAGTCAAAATGACCTTGAGTTGGCTCGAAGAGATCTTGCCATATTAAAGAATAAATTAGCAGCTGTTGATGCCCAGATTAAAAGTAGCGCCATCAATACAAAAAATAAAATCTGGGAGCGTAGTCGTAAAGAGGGAATTGCAAATCAACAGGGAATTATTTTTGATACCTATTTTACTAAAGAAGAATATGTACAAATAGGACAACCTGTATTGTCACTTTTAACCCCAGAGAATATAAAAGTTATCTTTTTTATTCCTGAACCAAAACTTAAGACTACATTGCTCAACAGTAAAATAAAGTTTTTTAATGGTGATCAAGTGCTAGGAGAAGGGACGATTAGTTATATTTCCAAAATAGCGCAATATACACCACCTATTATTTTTTCACGTGAAGACAGCCACAGCCTAGTATTTCGCGTTGAAGCACAAATTAATAGCCCTAACTTGAATCAGATTCACCTGGGGCAGCCCATCAGTTTGGAAGTAATTTCATGACAGAATATGCCATTGAAATTACTAACTTAACAAAGTCCTTTGATAATAAAGTAGTAGTAGATAATGTGACCCTAAAAGTTAAAAAGGGCGCTGTTTTTGGTTTTCTTGGTTCAAATGGTAGTGGCAAAACCACGACTATTCGGATGATTTGCGGTCTTTTAACTCCCAGCCATGGAACGGGTCAATGTTTAGGCTATGATATAAAAACCCAACAAGATGAAATCAAAAACCATATAGGTTATATGCCGCAGAAATTTTCTTTATACAGTGGCTTAACTGTTTATGAAAATATGCAATTCTTTGCCAACATTTATCAAATTCCAAACGCAAAACAAGCAATTAAAGACGTTTTAGAGGATTTGGAGCTGGTTCCTTATAGAGATATTAAAGCAGGAAATCTATCGGGAGGATGGAAACAACGCATGACTTTAGGTTGTTCCCTATTACACCAACCTTCTTTACTTTTTCTTGATGAGCCTACTGCGGGAGTTGATCCTAAAGCGCGTAAAGATTTTTGGGACTATTTGCATAAAATATCCAGAAGAGACGGTACCACTATTCTCGTGACCACTCATTACATGGACGAGGCAGAAAAGTGTACTGATTTAGCTTATATTAACTTAGGAAAATTACTTTATTCCGGAACAACTAAAGATTTAATTCTTTTTTCTAAAGTAGAAACCCTAATATTGATCGATGATGATACGGCAATGCAAAATAAACTAACTGAAATTATCGTTCATTCTTATCCCAAATTATTGGCATCTATAGTAAATAATGATTTACGAATATCTTCTTCCAATTTAAAGCTCCTAGATGAACTACAAAGCAAAGAAACGGAATTTCATTTTAAAAAGGTAAGTCCGAGTTTCGAAGAGGTATTTATAGGGTTGATGAATTAATGATTCATCAACTGTCATTTCAAAGAATTAATGGTTTAATTCTTAAAGAATTTACCTTGATCATGCGTGATCGCGGCACAATTGCTATGTTGGTGATTTTACCAATTATGCTACTAATTCTTTTTGGTTTTGCTATTAATCTTGATCCCAAAAATCTTCCCACAGCTATTATCAATTTTGATCAAACGCCCTTAACTAGAACGATTCTCAGTAATCTCTATACCTCAAAATATTTTAATATAGTGGATACAAGCAATGATATTGACGCAATTAGACAAAAATTAAACACAGGAGAATTAAGTTTTGCTATGACCATTCCTGCTGATTTTTCTCGCAAGTTTATTCGGGGAGAAAATCCGCAGTTTTTAGTGGAAATTGATGGCTCTGATCCCGGCAGTAGCGCAGGGGCATTGGCTAATGTAGAACCCATATTAAATTTATCTATTGCTCAATTTGCACAAAAGGGATTGGAAGTTGCCCCTCCAAATAGTTTTAAACGTTCGGTAGATCTTGTTATTCATCGTTTGTATAACGAAACAAATATCAGCTCATTCAATATTGTTCCTGGTTTAATAGGCGTCTTATTAACCTTAACCATGGTGATGCTTACTTCAACTGCAATTACTTCAGAGTTTGAGACGGGTACGATGGAGTTACTATTGAGTACCCCTTTATTACCTACTGAAATTATTTTGGGCAAAATCATTCCCTATGTTGTCTTAGGTTATTTACAACTTACCAGTGTTTTTATATTCAGCAAATTACTGATTCATATACCGATTGAAGGGAGTTTAATTCTTCTCTATCTTTCTTCCGCACCCTTTATTATTGCCAATTTGATGGTAGGGATGATTTTTTCTACGATAGCTAAAAGCCCCATGCAAGCCATGCAATTAAGTGTATTTTATCAATTACCCTCGATGTTTCTGTCTGGATATATTTTTTCTTTTTATGGTATGCCGCAATGGGCACAAATTATTGGCTCTTGCTTGCCTATGACTTATTTTATGCGCATTACCCGCGGAATCATGTTGAAGGGAAATGGGATCATGCAGGTAGTACCTAACATCATTCCCATTTTAATTATTGCGTTTATTCTGGTCCTCTTAACGAGTAAAATTTTTCGTACTACTTTGGATTAAACCTGTATTTGTATAGGGATATTATGAATTTTATTTTAAAAATGACTAGCTGCGTTTTCATCATGATACTTACAGGATGCACACCTGAATCGTCTTCACAAAATAAAGCTATTCCTCCTCATACACTCGCCCCGCAAACAATTAATTTAAGCCAAGTTTTGTGGTGGAAAAAAATGCATGATCCAGTTTTAAATGAGTTAATCGACAGGGCTTTAACGAATAATAATCAAATTCTGGAAGCACAAGCTAATGTTCTTCAGGCGCAAGCTCAATTAAAAGCGGCTTATAATGCCTGGTTGCCTACAGTCAATGCTTCCGCCAATGTTTTTTGGGCTAAAGGATGGGATACAAAACTCACTCCGGAAGGTGCTTTACAAAACCTAAGCTTAGCCAGGGTCAATAATCTAAAAATCAATGGTGACTATGCTGGCTTTGTACCCAGTTATTCCTTGAATTTATTAGAAAATATTAATAATACTCGCTTAGCAAAAGCTTCATTAGCAATGCAAAGGGCAACTTATATGTCCCTGCGCCTTAGCATCATTAGTCAAACGGTAGGCTCTTATTTTACTCTTTTAGGACAAAAACAGCAGCTTATTGAACAAGAACAGCTCATTGAAGATCTAAAAAAATTACGACATTTAGAGAAAGTTCGTTATAAAGATGGGGCAAGCGATTATTCCTCTTTGGCTAATATTGATCAACAAATAGCGGGTAACAGGGCAATTATCTCTTCATTGCATGGGAGTATGAGTCAAGTTGAAAACTCACTACAATTGTTAATTGGTCATGATCCCGGTCCAATAGTTACTCATAAAACGATTAACTCGCTTACTACAAAAAATCTGATTCCAGCACATCTTCCTGCTCAAGTATTAGAAAATCGGCCTGATCTCATGATTGCCAAAGAACAGTTAATCATGTCTGATGCTCATTTAGGACTTGCTTACTCTCGTTTTTTCCCACAAATTTCCTTAACAGGATTATTAGGTGGCTCTTCCATTGAATTAGTTCATTTATTAAAATTAAGCACTGGTTTAGGTCTTGCGCAGCTAGCCGCAGTAATGCCTATTTTTAACGGCGTTTTATATCAACAAATTCTAGCAGCCAAGGCAGGAGTAAAAGCTACTTATTATAATTATCTTCAGACTTTAAGAGCGGCGTTAGTAGACGTTGATACTAGTTTGATAAAGCATAAAAAAGCTGAAGAGGCCTACACTTATCAATTACAGGCATATCATGCCGCACAACGTGCCTCACGTATTTTAACAGCTCGTTATAAAGCGGGATTCCAAGATCGTAGAGTAGCAATGAATGCTCAATTAAATGTTGATCAAGCTAAAATAACGCTTACCCAGGCCAAAATGGAACAGTTAAACTCTATTGTTATTACCTATCAAGCATTGGCAGGTGGATATCAAATAAAAGATAAGGATGATATAATTTAGTCCCTTATTTTCCTGTTGAACCTCTTTATATGATGGAAGAAAAAAAACTCGCTGCTGTCTATGTTGTCAAACCAGAGTTTCTTGCAGAATTAAAAAAAGAGTTAGGCGACATAGACTTTTGCATTGACGATTTGGTTTTTTCCTCTGAGAAAAGAAACAAACTTTGTTTTGCTCAAGATATTTGGCTAGAGCCACAAATAGTTAATTTTCAATCTATCTCAGAAGCAGTGAAAATTTTAAAAAATGCAGGTAAATTCTGGTACTTACATCCCATCTCTCATATACGACGTTCACGACTTATTGAGCAAGAACTTCGCCAATATAAAGCACTGACTTCTCCTTTTCCTTTAAGTAAGGAAATACCAACAATTGGTGTGTTTAGCTTATTAGATAATAACCGCTTAGTTTTTAGTCCTACACGCTTAAAAAAATGGCCTGATGGCCAATGTTTTTTTATTGAAGATAAAGCAAACCCGCCGAATCGAGCCTACCTTAAATTATGGGAGGCATTGACCTTATTAGATAAATATCCAAAAGAAGGGGATTCCGTTTTAGATTTAGGAGCATCACCTGGCGGCTGGACCTTTGTAATGCATTCTCTAGGGGCTCATGTAACTTCTGTGGATAAGGCTCCTTTAGAGCCTAAAATAGCAAATCTTCCTAGGGTTGTTTGTTTGCAACAAAGTGCCTTTGCTATAGAGCCAGAACAATGCGAACAAACTTATGATTGGGTTTTATCCGATGTTGCTTGTTATCCAGAGAGAGCCTATGGATTAATTATGAAATGGATTAAGTCGAATAAAGCAAGGCAATTAATTTTTACCATTAAGCTTCAAGGAAAAACAGATTTAAAGATTATAAAACAATTACAAGAAATTCCTAATTCTTATATAAACAATATGTTTTACAATAAACATGAAGCTACTTTTTTTTATCCTTTTAATGTCTAAATTGTCTTCAGCTTATAGCATAGTTATTCCCGCGGCAGGCGGGAATCTATTCTTAAGTTGGCATCATTACCTGAACGCTTATCTTTTAGCTGCGCTTGCAGTTTTATTTTCCACAAGATCCGACTCTGGAGAAAGATCTAATGAATCTCCTGTTACATTAAATTTAAAATAGCAAGGTAGTGGTGGTATCTTACCATCAATAAATTGTTTGAGAATCTTATGCATCCCTGTACTATTATTATCTGATTCGTCACGAGTGATGCAAGAAATAAGATAATTAGCTTTCTCAGGAGTTGTTAAATCTGTAGGAATCTCATAAAAACCAGCTGCAGCTGGAGAGAATTTTAAACTAAAGGAGCCATCTTCCTTTTTATACAAAGTAAACACAGGAGTAAAGGATTCTAAGGCACTTAAGCCACCCATTACTTCTACGCTCACTGTTAAAGTCTCTTTGCTAGCATATATTAATCTTTTCATACTTCGCCCAATTTTAAATAAAGGTGGAAAGTATAAAAACACAAAGCTATATAGTCAATTATTGGGCAGATATAAATCATAATTGGGAATAATGATTCTTTCCATTACAATAGCTTAAATTATCAAAAAGGATTATTTTAATGGATCAAAATCGATTAATATCTCATGCCATTTTGCCTGAAACTATTGAAAAGAGAATAGAAAAAATTAGTGTTCGCATTAGGCAACAAGGAGATAAACCCTATGCTACTGTTAAACAACAACTTGATCTTTTAGAGCAACTCAAAGCCTTTGATTTTGGGCGCTATTTACTGCAAAACCAAGGAATTAATGGTTATTGGACACATTATATGCTTACCCATCCCTGGTTTGGTCGCAAAACAGGTAAAAATAATCAGCAAGAATCATTAAGTGAGTTAGAGTCCTTTATTTTAGATCGCTCGCCTTTATTACAGGCAACACAACAACGTTTTGAAATTTTCCTGCAAGAAAATCAAAAGCAGGTAAAAAATGATGCGCATTTAGCTTCTATCCCGTGTGGCATGATGGGGGAATTGCTGTATTTAAATTATGAAAACATAAGAAATATTTCACTCATTGGTATAGATTATGACGCTGATACCTTTATTGATGCCAAATTTCTAGCCAAACAGTACGGATTAAATCCTTTTTTAAAATTACATCAATTAGATGCTTGGGATTTGAGTATGGAACAAGAGTTGGATTTAATTTCTAGTAACGGCTTAACTATTTATGAAGCCGATGAGGAACGGGTAATTGCTCTGTACCGTGCATTTTATCAGGCATTAAAATCCGGTGGAGAGCTAGTAACGAGTTTTTTAACCTATCCGCCGTCATTAACTGAACAATGTGAATGGGATCTCAGTAAGATTGATGAACATGATTTATTAATGCAAAAAATTATTTTTGCGGATATTATTGAGGCTAAATGGCAATGTTACCGCTCTTCAGAACAAATCTATAAGCAACTAAGATCTGTTGGTTTTGAAGATATCCAATTTATTTATGACGAAGCAAAAATATTTCCTACAGTAGTAGCATCTAAAGCTTAAAATGAGTGACGTGCATGTGGTATCAAAGTAATGATAAGGAACTGATTATTCATGTTTATGTTCAACCTGGAGCCAAAAAAACCGAATTACAAGGCCTATATGCTGATGCATTAAAAATACGTCTTAATGCACCAGCAATAGAAGGGCGGGCTAATGAGGCTTTACTAAAATATCTTGCACAGTTATTCGCGGTCCCTACACGCCAAGTCGTTTTAGTACGAGGAAAACAATCAAAGCACAAGACCTTAAGTATTAAGGGGAGTAGTGTTGAACCGCAACTTATATTAAGTAGTACTAATTGATGAATCTAATAAAAAAACTAGTTGAATTAGAAAATGAAGCCTCAGCTTTTGGTTTTCAATGGGAAGATGCTGAACAGATTATGCAGCAGATTCAAAGTGAATGTCTTGAGGTGAATGAGCATTTACAAGCAAAGACCAGCTTAAATGAAGCCAGCTTACAAGAAGAAATAGGTGATTTATTGCACGCGGTCTTTTCTTTATGCATATTTTGCAAATTAGATCCCGAGCAAACGCTACAGAATACCTTGGAAAAATTTGAAAAAAGGATGGGATTAGTGAAAATCATCGCTAAAGAAAAAGGACTTAGTACTTTGCATCATCAATCATTTGAGCAACTAATGGCGATTTGGAACCTAGCTAAAGAAAGAATAGCTAATAAATAAATATGATTATAAAAAAGCGAACGAAAAAACAAATATTAGGGCTTGCTTTATCTGGTTTGCTAAGCACCTTAATTATGTATGGTTTGTATTTGCTTTTTTACCAGATAGTCAGCTATCAATATGCCTATTTTTTTTCTTATTTTATTTCCATAATTGCTTTATATTTTATGAACTTATGGGTATTTAAAACATCCATGGCTTTGGATAGTTTTATAAAATTTCCTTTTATTTATGCGATACAATATTTATTGGGAGCAGGAAGCTTGGAATTTTTGGTTCATTGGGGTATTCCTAGTATATTTGCCCCCATTCTAGTGATTATTGTACTTTTTCCTATCACTTTTGTTTTAAACAAATTAATTTTTAAACGTTAATCAGAAACCGGAAATTAAATTGCTTGATTTTTCACTATCAATTGAAAAGCTAGTGCTAATATATATATACCTTCGAACTATAAATTTATTAAACCAATGAATAAGCTAAAACAGTTAGTAATTCTAGGTGGTGGCCACGCGGGAAGTTCTGCTGCTCTTGCGGCAGCCAATCATTTAGCCCAATTAATGAAAGAAAATGAATTTGTCATTACGCTTGTTGATAAATCATCTAATCTAACAATTAGACCACGCTTATACGAGTATGAACTCGAAAAAACTCAAGTAGCTTTAAAGAGTTTTCTTGAGCCTATAGGTGTAAAGGTTTTAACTAGTGAAGTTAGAGATATAGATATTCAAAAGCAAGAAATATTATTGAATGATCAAAAGATTTCTTATGATGCTCTTATTGTTGCTTTAGGAAGTCAGCTTATCCAAACTAGCGTCCCTGGACTTGAGCACAGCTATAATATTGATACTTTTGCTGCGGCCAGCCAATTTCGTAAGGCGCTAGTTCATAATTTATTAACTAACAATAAACCTTGTCGAATAGCAATTCTTGGAGCCGGTATTACAGGACTTGAATTAGCTACAGAATTACCACTAACCGTAAGAAAAATAGCGCAGGAATATAAAAGAGATGTTCCAAATCCAACTATTTATCTCTTAGATAGACATGTAGCGACAAGGAATGCCGGATTATCTATAGAAGAGGTAGTTAAAAAAGCGCTGGAGATGGCACAGGTCGAATGTATCAATCAGGCTTCCATTAATAAAATTGAGGATCAAAGAATTATTTATAATGGTACTGAATTTTTAGAGGTTGATCTAATTGTTTCTACTTTAGGTTTGAAAGCAAATAACATTACTAATCATTTTCCCTTTTCTAAAGATCAACAAGGTAGAGTAAATGTGAACCAATATTTACAAGTTCAAGAGCAGAAAAACTGCTTTTTTGCAGGGGATATTGCTCATGCATATCCTGCGCCAGAACACGCGTCTATCATGTCTTGCCAACAAGGAAGACCACAAGGTCGTTATGCAGGTTATAATGCTGTTTCTTTCTTATTAAATGAGCCCTTAGTAATATATTCACAACCGAATTACGTGACTTGTATTGATTTAGGAGAGTTTGGGGCAGTTTATACTGAAGGTTGGGAACGATCCTTAGCAAAATCAGGTTTAGACGCAAAAAAAATCAAACAACATATTAACCAAGATCGAATTTATCCTCCAAACAGTACTGACAAACGAGTACTACTCAATGCAGGGTATTTAGAATTTATATCTCCTACATCCTCGATAAAAAAAGAAAACTAAGTTTATTGGACTTTGTCCAAAATTGCTGCCTGATTTTCGGCGATGTCTAAGACTATATAAAGATATAATTAAATTATGTTTTTGAAATGAGAACCTTTATTATGGACCTTAGAAAAAGACAGGAATATTACAGCGCGCTGTTAGCAAAAGACCCTAAATACGATGGTCTTTTTTATGTGGGTGTAAAAACAACGGGTGTTTTCTGCCATGTAATATGCCCGGCTCGAAAACCAAAATTTGAAAGTTGTGAATTTTTCGTAACAGCAAAGGAAGCCTTACTCGCCTCCTATCGACCTTGTCTACGTTGTAAGCCTTTATTACTGCCTAATCAACAATCCTCTACAATCGAGCGCCTTATTGCAGCAGTTGAAGAAAAACCAGAAAAACGGTGGAGAGATTATGATTTTAAATTGCTTGGGGTCGATGAATCCACGGCGAGGCGACAGTTTAAAAATCGCTTTGGCATGACTTTTGTTGAATATGCAAGAGCAAGACGCATGGGCTTGGCTATGGTTCATATTAAAGCGGGACATTCTATTATTGATGCGCAACTAGAAGTTGGCTACGAATCTTCTAGTGGATTTCGCGATGCTTTTACAAAAGCACTAGGTGATGCGCCTGTTCGTGCCGATGGCAAAGTTTTATTAGCCACATGGATTGCTATAGTGCCACTACTTGTCTAGACAATTAATTTAATAATTTCTTTCCTACCCAATCAACCCGTTATGCTACCAGTTTAACTAACTGCTCCTCCCTATAATTATAAACATCCATAGGTTTTCGGTATTTTAGTGATTGATGAAATCTT
>CANJQE010000099.1 GCA_947476305.1 Legionellaceae bacterium | reverse complement strand
GATGAATACATCCAAAAAGCCGAAGTCTTAGGTTTTCCTCAAGGGATGACTTATGTAAATTGGTTTAATGCATTTCAAACAAATCCCGATAGCTCAAGTACCGATTGCACTAACAACAAATGCACGACTACTTATAGTCTGGGTGGGTGTGGAACTTTAGAATTGGACAAAACAAGAATATTATTTAATCTGGCAAAACCTCAATTAATTGAAGAAATAAACCGTCTTGAACAAAAAACATCTAGTTTACCCCAATTACATTTTGCCTATATTTGTACACATCCTAAAAATGCTCCACCTATCAAAAAAGGGCAATGTAAATTAACCTAGATTCTGCTTGTCTACTGTCGACAAAGCGACGTAAAAAGAGTATAATTCGCTCACTATTTTTACAGTATAGAATTTTATGAATCATAAGGTAGGCTTTGTTAGTTTAGGTTGTCCAAAAGCATTGGTCGATTCAGAGCGCATTATTACCCAATTAAGAGCACAAGGTTATGAATTAGTATCCAGTTATCAAGATGCTGGTGTAGTAGTCATTAATACCTGTGGCTTTATTGATAGTGCAGTTAAAGAATCTTTAGATACCATAAAAGAAGCTATGGCAGAAAATGGACGTGTTATCGTTACTGGCTGCCTTGGTGCTAAAGCGGATATTATAAAAGAAGCCTGCCCGGATGTACTTCATATTAGTGGAGCCCATGCTTATGAAGAGGTAGTTAATGCGGTACATCAGCATTTACCTCCTCCAGCGGATCCCTTTACTCAACTCATTCCGCCTCAAGGTATTAAATTAACTCCTCGCCATTATGCCTATTTAAAAATCTCAGAGGGATGCAATCAAAAATGTACCTTCTGTATTATCCCTACAATGAGAGGAAAATTACAAAGCTATCCTTTAACGCAAGTACTTACCGAAGCAAAAAAATTAAAAGAAGCGGGCGTTAACGAACTATTAGTTATTTCTCAGGATACTAGTGCTTATGGAATTGATACTAAGTATCAAGCGGTAGAATGGCAAGGAAAAACCATTAACACACGTTTTTATGAGTTATGTGAACAATTAGGACAGTTAGGTATATGGGTTCGTCTCCATTATGTATACCCCTACCCTCATGTAGATGGCATTATTCCCTTGATGAGAGATGGATTAATTCTTCCTTATTTAGATATTCCTTTACAACATGCAAACGCTCGTGTCTTAAAAGCAATGAAACGCCCAGCAAGCAGTGAAAACACTTTATTACGCATCGCTTCTTGGCGAGAAGTATGTCCAGACATTACCTTACGCTCTACTTTTATCGTTGGATTTCCAGGAGAAACCGAAGAAGAGTTTGAAGAACTATTAAACTTTTTAGAAGAAGCACAACTGGATAGAGTCGGTTGTTTTAAATATTCACCTGTTAAAGGTGCTAAAGCAAATGAACTTGAAAATCCAGTTCCTGAAGAAATCAAAGAAGAACGCTATCATCGCTTTATGCAACTTCAAGCAAAGATTAGCCGTAAACGCCTTACTGAAAAAGTAGGGAGTATACAAACTGTATTAGTTGATGAAGTAAGTTCTGAACAAATCATTGCTCGCAGTAAAAGTGATGCTCCGGAAATCGATGGTTTAGTGTATTTACCCCCTACAAAAAATATAAAAATCGGGGATTTTGTTGATGTTCTTATTACCGATAGCGATGATTATGATTTGTACGCCGAAAAAATCTTAAAATAATAATATTTTCCCTTTTTCTCTCTCCAAGGAGAGAGACTTTAAAAATTCCTGATTAATTTACAGATACTTTGCTGTTTTTTACACCTTTTGTGGTCTAAGTTTAATTCATAAAGGTTTAAAATATACCATAGTGCTTTTTCTAGAGTAAAATTATGACTATTCATGTGTTTGTAGGAGTTGGTCCAGCTAATTTACATCGTGCTTTGAAAATTCAGAAAATTGATCCTCAGGCTAAACTGGTGTTTATTGATGATCGAATTAATGAAGAACTCCGCGAAATTGATAGGGAACCCGCTCGAGCTAATATTTTTCGCTTTGAAACGGATGATGTAACAGTAAAACTAATACAAGATGGGGTACGCGCAGAAGAATTAGAGCCTCTAATCTATAAACGAGAATTTTCAGTACACCAAGGCTTCCAAGAAGGTGATGATCGCGTATTTTCCAGTAAGCCATTTACCCAAATTCAAATTCGAGACTTACAAATACTCCTAATGCAAACAATCGATCGTAAAGGAGGGGCAAACCATCCTTTAATGCTTAAGAAAAAATTAGATCTTAAAAATGAAGCGGCAATGCAGGCTGAAATTGCACAAATTCTGCAGGAGCATCAAGAAGCATTAGAAATAAACCCCCATGAGAAGGCCGATCTTAGAATCCATATAGCTACTGGAGCGTTAAGAGGCGATAGCGACAAGAATGAAATTATCTATCCCGACAAAGCCAGTCATAACATGCAAGTTGCTACTTCTGATATTCAAGCAATGACGGTTACTCCACTACATGGCACTACGACTTTTTTTATACCTGAACCTCATAAAGAGTTTTTAGATAGACTAAGAGATGATCAACGCTCTCTAGATCTCACCAATTGGCAACCTGCTTTAGAAAAATTTGGCTGGAGCCTAGTTCGTCCTCCCAGAATCCGTGTTTTCTATTGCAATGATGTATTGTATATAGGGGCTGAAATACCAGCTCAACTAATGAACTTAGTAGATAAAAGAGAATTTGAACAATCAGTAACGGATTATACTCGTACTATAGCTACTCTTGTTTTCCCTCATCTTCCTATTAAAGATCTACCAGTTAACCCATACTTGCGATCGCGGTTTCCTACTTCGCGAGGAGAGCGAGGCGATGTTATTCATACCCAACACGAGCAAGAGTTGGCTTGGGGAGAAGGATCCCTACACGCGGATGTTACGGTATTAACTCATGGTGATAGCCGTTATTTACCTCATTATCAAACGGGTAGCGGTTTTGTGACTGCTTTTTTACAAAATGAACTCTATGCTGAAATCTACAGTCGTAATTCTTTTGAAGATTTAGTGGAGTGGGCCAAAGCGAATCATCAACTATATGCTGAGATTAATGTTGAAAAAATAACTCAGCAATATATGAAATTAACCAATGATGATGAAAAAAAAGCTTTAGAAGCCTTTCAAAAAGAACTGTTTATGGCTTTTTCGCGCGACATTATTGACGAAAATAAAAAGAAAGTCGGCCGTTACTTAAATGCAACTCATACCCAAGCATTAAATGCCTTAGGCCGCAATCTTGATATGTTAATTAAGATGTACAATAGGCACCATGATACGCAACTCACAGAGCACATGGTACATGGATTTCCTAAAGAGCAAATAATACTGGAGCTTTTAAAATCCAATAGCACCAATTTCTTAAAAGAAATTATGCCTCAATTGCTTAATGCGGATTTTAGGACTGTAGATGACAAAAAATTACTTCATCTGCGCGATATGCATCTTCAAGACTTTGAACATAATCATAATGTAGATGCGTCGAGAGAGGAAAAAGCGCAAATAAAAGCCAATCAACAGGCAATACATGGGATTATTACCAATAATTTTGAGGAAAAAATAGATTTTATTATCAGTAAACCTGAGAAATTAGTCGAAAATATAACAAACATTGCTGAGCGTTTAAAAAACAATCCCGTCTTACATCAGCGTGCTGCTATTTCTATTTTTACGGGAGCTCATAGCGCAAAAATCAATAAATTCGCACAGAAGATAGATGAATTAACAAAAAATTATTCTGATAATCCTGAACAATTAGAGCAAGAAGCGAAAAAAGCGCTCATCGATTTTCACACTACTTTAAAAAAAGGAAGCTCTCGAAGAACTATGAGTGCCTTACAAGAGCTAGTTCAAGAGGCTGTAGAGTCTACGCAAGAACTCGCGGGAGCAGCAAGAAATGTATAATAAAAATTTTATGATGAGCTATTCTTATTTATAATATTTTTTATATAAATCATCACAAAGAGTCTTTATTTGTTTTGCTAGAATTAAGTCATTATTCAAAGCATCAGAACAAATGGTTTGTTGATGTAGTAAGCGGTGGTATTGTTGATAAGCTTTTTTAAGTAACAAATATTCTTCCTTAGTTATCATGCTAAGTTCCAGCAGTTGTTTTAATTGACTCAAGGGATGGGTAAAAGAGGCCAAATGCTTTTCCCTGGTAAACAAAACCAAATACTGAATTAAAAACTCTATATCCAATAATCCACCTGGTGGGTGTTTTATAGGATCTTTTTGTTGATGCTGATCTATTTTGACTCGCATCTCCCTTACTTCATCCTGCAATTTTTTTTGATCTCGTGGCCGAGTTAATATTTGCATTTTTAACAAAGAAAATTCTCTTTTTAAAGCAGCATTACCAGAAATCACTCGTGCTTTAAGTAAGGCTTGATGCTCCCAAATCCAGGCTTGGTTTTTTTGATATTCAATAAAGGAATCTAAATGACTTACTAATAAGCCAGCAGAACCTGAAGGTCTAAGCCTAGTGTCTACTGGAAACAAAATACCTGCTTGGGAACGTGTGGTTAACATATGAACTATTTTTTGCGTTAAACGAGTAACCAGTGCTTCTTCCGAAGCTTGTGCTGTATATAAAAATACTAAATCCAAATCGGAAGAATAATTCATTTCTCGACTACCTAATTTACCATAGGCAATAATCGCAAAACGAGATTTTATTACTTTGATTCCTGGATAACGCTCTTCTAATTGTTCACTCGCTAACTGGAGCACTTGTTTTACAATAACCTCAGCCACATCAGCTAAAAATTTTCCTATACGAATTGAAGTGCTCAATCCATATATTTCCGCACGGGCCGCCATTAACCAATGAGTTAATTTAAATTGACGCAAGAGATCTTCTTTACTTTCCACATCCATTATATGAAGTAATTGTTCGCGCAATTTATTTTCTAATTCAGGACGCGAACTAGGAGACCAATCTTGTTGTTGATCTAACAATACTTCAAGCAAAAAAGGATGATTTACTAATAAAGTACTAATAAAAGAACTATGAGAAAACCAAAATAACAACTCTTGTAATGCTTGAACGTTTTCTGTTAATAAGGCTAAATAAGCACTTCTACCTACAATATTTTCTAGTAAATGGATGACTTGTAATAATATAGTATCGGTATTTTTATATTGTATTAACTCAGTCAATAAAACGACCATGAATCGATCAAGGCGTAATCGAGCAGCTTGAGACAAACGCCTACATTTTGAACCATGTCTAAAGGTATAAAGCATTTGATGACAATGTTCAGCATTCGCAAAACCTAAACTAGTCAATAAGTTAATAGCCATGCTATTTTCCACCTGCCCATGCCATAAACTACTTAATTGATGAGATAATAAGCGTTTCTCATCTTCATAATCATCTACCTTCCCTAGTATTGTTCGAAAAGAATGACTAATAATACGTTGATATTGATGGAGTTTGATTAATAAATCATCCCAACACGCATGCCCCATCGCCAAAGTAACTTGGCTTTGTTTTACTGCATCCTCAGGTAAAGAGTGTGTCTGTTGATCATTCAAACTTTGCACTATATTTTCTAAGCGGCGTAAGTATAAATAAGCTTGTTTTAATACCTCACAACGGGGTAATAATTGTTCTTTTTTTAAAGAAGCAAGCGCTGCTAAAGCATTTTGTGCTCGTAATTGGGGTAAACGTCCACCGCGAATTAGTTGAATACTTTGAATAATAAATTCAACCTCTCTAATTCCACCCTGCCCCCGTTTTATATCGTCTAAACGAGGGTTTAATTGCACTTCACGTTCAATCATTGCTTTCATGCTGCGTAAAGATTCAATTACACTAAAATCAACATAGCGTCGATAGACAAAAGGAGTAATTAATTGTTCAAACCACGCAGATTTAGTCTCTAAAGACTCGTGAATTACTCGTGCTTTCACCATCGCATAACGCTCCCAATCACGTCCTTGCTCTTGATAATAGGTTTCCATTGCAGCAACACTTAATACTAAAGCACCACTATCGCCATTGGGGCGTAAACGCAAATCGACTCTAAATACAAAACCATCTGCGCTTATATTCTGTAAAATTTGAATAAACAGTTGAATCACTTTAGTAAAATACTGTTGGTTACTAATGGCTTCATCACCACCCTCAGTATCTCCGGCTTTACTATAGGCAAAAATTAAATCTATATCAGAAGAATAATTTAGCTCCCTTCCCCCCAATTTCCCCATAGCTAAAGTAAACAAAGAAACAAGGTAACCCTGTTCATCACATGGAGTACCATAACGTTCGGTCAATATTTTTTGGCAATAGTTTAAACTATGTAGGATAAGAGCATCGGCACAATCGGACCAAGCCTGCATTGCTTGTTCTGTGTTTATTATTCCTGAATATTCTAGCAATAATAAGTGTAAGAAATGTTTATGACGATATTGACGCAATGCTGATGAATAAAGTGCTTGTGTTTGCTCTAAATTGATTTGATTTATAGTAGAAAAATAATCCTCTCTTGATAATAATCGACTAGCCGAATCATCGTTCAATAGAGTAATTAATAAAGGCAAATGTTTGCATGCATAATCACTTACTAAGATTAATTGTTCTACAGATTCTTTTAAAGGATGATTTAAATCTGCCGTATATTTTTCAATAAACCATTTTTTTGCAGATAAGAGTTCAGGAATAATTAATTTTTGTGCTGTCATAGTGATATAGAGGGTCCATAATTATAAGCAAGTGACCATTTTTATTAATTTTTTTTATGCTACTACAAAAAAGACATCTTCTAGTGATACTCTATAAGTATCTTAACTTATTTTTAGCGAATTATATGCGTTTCTCAACTCGTATACAGGTTCTATTGTGTTTGATATTACCTTTATATGCCATCGCCCCATGGGCGCAACCTGGACAAATAGTTAATCAACCGCAACAAATGTTCCCTCCACCGCAACAAATGTTCGCTGAACCTAGCAAAACGCCTGCTCCCCAAGGCCCAAAGTCCTTAATCATTGGCGTTGATAGTTTCGTCCCCCCTTTTGTCATGCAAGGAGGAAATGGAGAGTTATACGGGTATGACATTAGCATGATGAACTCTCTATGTAAGATTTTGCAACGCAGCTGTCAATTTCAAATTTTTAAGTGGGTAGAGCTAATACCAGCAGTAATGAATAATAAAGTAGATCTGGCAGTCAGTTCCATCACAATCACTCCTGAACGCGCCAAACAAATGAATTTTAGTTTACCGTATACATTAAGTTATTCGCGTTTTTTGACGAATAACGATACTCCTACAACTAATCCTTTTTCTTTAAACTCTTTAAACGGCAAAAAAATAGGGGTGTATAAAGGAACTATTTATGAAGATCAAGCCTCTCATATAGGGGTAACCGACCCTGTTATTAAAACCTATGAAGGTTATCAAGATGCCTTAAAAGCATTAACTAATAAAGAAATAGATTATATTCTACTTGATAATCCAGCCGCTTTATATTGGGCAGCTAATTCCTCAGGAGCATTTAAAGCAATTGGCGCACCTTATGTATATGGGTTTGGAATAGCCATCGTAATAAGCGAAACAGATAAAGCCATGATTCCTGCTCTTAATAAAGCCCTACTGCAGTATCAAAATTCAGAAGACTATCGGCAAAATTATCATCGCTTCCTTGAATCGTTTTAAGATTATAAAGTTAAGATAGACAAATCTTAGGCTCTTCCTACGACCTTCTACATTCCGCGGCTTTGTCCGCGGAATCCATATCATAGTCTGGTTTTACCTTAGGTATCATTATTAAAAATAAGCGTTGTGATGTATTGTTACTTAATGCAAAGTAGCATCTTGGGTAATACAACGACTGATCACCTGCCGAGTAATAAAATTCCCTTGATTAGCACCATAAGTAGAAACAAAATGTTTGGCCAAAATCATCACCCAACCTGATAAACGAAAGTTCATTCGTTTTTCCATCTGGTCCACTACGATTTCAAATAAACCTAATGATGTACTATCCCGTTCATTGGCATATTCTTCCATAATAAGTCGAGCAGTTTGTAAATCTTGTTCTCTGGTAGGCCAGTTTTGACTCATAAATACTCCCCTAAAAAACATAATTAGGTTTAATTTATTTCTGCATATAGAGGTAATTTTTTAAATTACAAGCATAGAAATAGATGAAAATTTTACCATAAAACCCCTGATCAGCTCAATAGTGAATACAGAGTTTAACGTCATGTTCAACTTTTAAACGCTATTTGTGCTCTTGATTTTGCTTTGGCACAAGGCATTCCTAGTGGCCCTAACCCTTTTAATAATGCACTAAGGCATAGTATTGAGTGCCTCTAAGAATCCAAACCATGGGATGCTTTTACAATTTTTGCTATGAGTAGCTTGAAATGCTTAATTATTTTGAATTAGCCTTGAAAGAGGTTATGCAAGGAGTTAAAAATGATGATGGAGCGCCACTTGGCGCCTGTATTGTCAATAAAGATCAGATTATTGCTCTAGCCCATGATACTGTTTTAAAAGAAAATGATGCTAGCTGTCATGCTGAAATCAATGCAATAAATACAGGACTTAGGAAAAATGCCCAATCTCTTCGTTAAAGAAGTTTTTTAATTCGGTCATTTAGTAGAACTAACTCCCTCTTTAGAAAACTTCTTTGCATCGACCTTGATTTTTTCCTTCCTGAACTATTCAACCGGCACAATCTTGCTCCTGGTAGTTGTTGATTTTCGCGAACCCAAAATCACAGTACTATGCTGTGTCACTCAATTACCTTAGCATTTGCTATTACTCAAATTATTATTATTTGATGAACATTCGTGGTGTGACGCACAATAATTTTCTAATGTTTCTTTCATCCAACTCATTAACGTTATAGAAATAATAATGCTGCTACTTCTTGAAAGGATTCCATTAAATAAATTGGAAGGCCCTATTTTTTTTGCTGCTTGAAAGAACCCTAGATTTAAATGGCTATTAGACTGCTGTGTTGTTTTTATAGTATCCACAGGTTGTGAGACTACGGTAGCTGCAATACCTGAACATACTCCAGCCACCACACTCGCTGTTGTATCATCCTTACAATATGGTTTCATCTGATTTTTTAATATGGGGGGAATCGCTAAGAAAAAAACTGAAAAACTTCCTTCTCTTAAAGCGGTAGAAAATTGTCCTATAAATAAACCAGAAAATCCCTGTGTTTTAACTTGAGTTTTCACAGCATTTATTATGTTTAAAGTTGGAGTATCATTTTGCAAAGTCATTATCATTTCTACAGGGCAACTAATGAAAGACGATAAAACGCCTGCTGTAAATGCGGAGCCAATTTTTTGCTTATAGCTTGGTTCGTTTGAAAAAAAATAATTCTCCATCCATTTAGAAAAACCAACTTGGGTAGCAGTTATTGGAATAAATCCCAATGCATTTGCAGTAACTCCTTGATATAATCCTTTAAAGCTCCAAGGAATTGGCTTTCCTTGTTGAATGTTTGTTTTAATAACAAATAATGGATTTGTTACCAGCACTTCTGATAAGCCCGTTATTGCCCCGATTGTAGAGTTTTCAAAAATAGATAATTCAGATTCTAATGACATGATTTGTCTCCTGTTCGTTCAATAAATAAGTTTCATGTTATCTGTAAGATATCGCCCTGAGAGGGCAGATAACATGAATTAATGAATGACCGCGCTCAGAGCAAAAACAAAGGTAATGCGGCGGAAACGACGAATAAATAAAAAAGACAGCGCAACATGAACACATGAAGTATTTGATATTTGCATTAATTGATAAATGAAATTATTCTTCATTGTTCAGTTATTGAAAGATAAGAATTAGACTTAAAATACCAAAGTATTAATTTTTTGTCAAATTTTAACTAAATTACCTGCATGAATAACGACCGAAGGTCTATCATTTGGCTCACTTTCAATTTTTTAACCCTCTTGACTCTTAATAAACCATAAAATGAACTCACTGCGTGCGATACAATTAGACAAAATTAGCTATTTTTTATAAAATGATTTATTTTGTACCCTTTGATTTGTAGAGGAGTTCCCCATGACTGTTGGAATCTTGAAAAATGCGACTGTAAGCGGTTCATTAGAGACTAAGGTAATTATAAATAATGAAACTAGCTTCAAAGTGTTGAGGCAGCTTGAATCTCAGTGGGCTATAGTTGAGTCTTTTATTCGCGCTCATAATGACAATGAGTCGCTTACCCAGTTTTTTGATGGCTTGCACGATGAACCACAAATTGATTTATATAATGTTGGTTTTATTAAGCATATCATGCGCTTACAGCAAGAAAGATACCCAGAATTAGATAATCCTCACACAATTTTTCTAGATGCTGTACGACTTTTTGGATTAGCTGCCCTTAGTGATAAAATTAAAGCTCATGATAGTACAGCGGCGCGGCGAATATTAGATCTCGGTGTTAATTTAAATAATGTTAACGTGAAGTGGAGGGAAATACATCCACTCTGTGTTGCAGCGATTGAAAACCAACAAGGGATCTTTGATCTATTGTTACCACATAGTAGCAATCAGGATCTCTTTCAACTGAGCGGGCACATTTTGATGTTTGTAGAAATGAATAAACATCAACCTGATAACTTAGCCCTAACTCGATTATTAAATTACGGAATCGATCCTAATTCTAATCCTGATCAGATGGTGATACCACCACTGATTTGCGCAGTGCTAACCAATCAAGCTTATATGTTTAATCTCTTACTGTCCCGAGGGGCAAAAGTACAGAGTATACATCAGGCTAAAACGGCGTTAATGTTTGCTGCCTTTCAAGGTCAAGCAGCGTGTCGCCTGTTTTTGAGAAACCTGCCGGGACATCCAAGTCCCCGGCAGGGACAAAAACAGGCGACAAGTATGCCTCCGGCGGCCCTGGCCGTCCTGGTCCCCCTTGATTTTGATCCCCCTTCGGGCCTCAAAATCTACG
>CANJQE010000098.1 GCA_947476305.1 Legionellaceae bacterium | reverse complement strand
TTAATCAATTGCTTCTCGGTCGCTCACACCCGTACGTCTTCCTTATGCGGGAAAACGTCTTCTCTCTCTGAGTGAACGGTATTTGATTCCTTTCACTCAGTAAAGAGAGTTTAATCCTTTTTTAACTTACAATTGCTTCACTTCGTTCGAAAGACGACACTCTTTCAGAAAAATTCCTTAACTTGACGGCTATAGGTCAAACGACCCAACCGGCTTTTAATGTTGTGCAACTAAAGGAGTGCTTTTTTGAACCCCATCTTGATCAGGATAGGCTAAAACAATAACCTTTGTTCCCATACGCATAAACTCTTCATTTAACCATTTTGCCGCACTGGGGAATACACGTACACAGCCATGGCTTGATGGGTGTTCTGGTACTTCATAAGCAGCATGAATAGTAAACCCTTGATAGAAATACATGCAATAAGGCATCTTAGCGCCACCTTTTGTATCTACTGGGTATTCTCCTGAACGACATTCAGCACCGCGTTTGTTATAAATCTTAAAAGTACCCGTTATAGTTCTACAGGACTGATTTGTATTTTCTTCACAAACATCAATACCCGCTGAAGCACCACCTGTCATTAAGCGTTTACCTTCTTCATCATAAGCAGCCCAAGCAGAAGCTTTTGGATCGAAGACAAATAAGCGCTCACCACTTGCTTTGATTTGCTCCGGGAAGTAGTTACGCCCTCTTTTATCTTTTAAATAATGAATTGTTCTATGAACATAGCCCGCATCATCGGTAATTAAAGTAGATTCGTCATACTCCAAACATCCTGTCAAAGTAATAGACAGTAGCAGCACTAAGCCAAACAACTTTTTCATTAACTTTTATCTCCAAAAATTCAGTTGGTTAATCTTTTAAACGTCTATATTTTATACGTGATGGTTTATTCGCATCATCACCTAAGCGACGTTTTCTATCTTCTTCATAATCACTGTAATTGCCTTCAAAATAGGTAATTTGTGAATCCCCTTCGAAAGCCATTAAATGAGTACAGATCCTATCTAAAAACCAGCGATCATGCGAAATAACAATTGCACAACCAGGGAAGTTAAGAATTGCCTCTTCTAAGGCTCTCAGGGTCTCTACATCTAGGTCATTACTCGGCTCATCCAGTAGCAATACATTGCAGCCACTTTTTAAAAGTTTGGCTAGATGAACACGATTTCGCTCTCCTCCTGAGAGTTGCGACATTTTCTTTTGTTGATCAGAACCTTTAAAATTAAAGCGTCCAACATAGGCACGAGAGGGCATTTGGAAGCTACCCACTTGCATAATGTCATGTCCATCAGAAATTTCTTGCCATACTGACTTATTACCATCTAAATCATCGCGCATCTGATCGACATAAGCCAATTGTACGGTGTCGCCAATACGAATAGTACCGCTATCCGGTTCTTCCTTACCAGTGATCATTTTTAAAAAGGTCGATTTACCAGCACCATTAGGGCCGATAATTCCCATTACCCCGCCTTTTGGTAATTTAAAGTTTAAATTATCAATTAAAATACGATCGCCAAAAGATTTACAAATATTCTCACCCTCTACAACGAGATCACCTAAGCGCTCACCTGGTGGAATATAAATTTCATTGGTTTCATTTCGTTTTTGGAATTCTTTGGAGTTCATTTCTTCAAAACGAGCTAAACGCGCTTTATTTTTCGCATGACGCCCTTTAGGTGATGTACGAACCCATTCCAATTCTGCTTTAATCGTACGTTGATGAGAATCTTCCTGCTTTTTCTCCATGTCCAAACGAGCTTCTTTTTGTTCTAACCAAGCAGTGTAATTACCTTTATAAGGGAAGCCTTCACCTCTATCTAATTCTAAAATCCACTCTGCAGCATTCTCTAAGAAATATCTATCATGGGTAATCGCTACTACTGTGCCAGCGAAACCTTCTAGATAATGTTCTAACCAAGCTACACTTTCTGCATCTAAATGGTTCGTGGGCTCATCGAGTAATAACATATCAGGACTAGATAATAATAAACGACATAAAGCCACTCGACGACGCTCGCCTCCAGAAAGTTTACCAACAATGGCATCCCATTCAGGAAGTCTTAAAGCATCGGCTGCAATTTCCAATCTTCTGTCTAAATCCCAGCCGCCGCCATTTTCAATTTCATTTTGCAACTCACCTTGCTCAGCAAGTAAGTTATTCATTTCATCGTCACTCATTGGCTCAGCAAAACACATGCTGATCTCATCAAAGCGTGCCAATTTATCTTTCATATCAGACACGCCTTCTTCAACAACCTCACGCACTGATTTTTCTAAATTTAATTCAGGTTCTTGTGCCAGATAACCGATTTTAATACCTGGTTGAGGTCTTGCCTCGCCTTCAAAATGTGTATCTACACCCGCCATGATACGCAATAAAGTCGATTTACCCGAACCGTTTAAACCCAAAACACCAATCTTTGCGCCAGGATAAAAACTTAAGGAAATGTCTTTTAAAATAAATCGCTGATTTTCAACAATTTTGCTCACACGATTCATTGTAAAAATATACTGTGCCATAAATACTCCGCTTTACTAAAGCCTGAATTGTTTTACCAATCTAGAATCACTTTTCCTGATTGTCCTGATGCCATAATTTGAAATGCATGATCATAATCGTCTACTGGAAAATGATGCGTCATAATGGGTTTAATATTTAAACCGCTTTGGATCATAGCAATCATTTTGTACCAAGTTTCAAACATTTCTCGACCGTAAATACCTTTTATTACTAAACCTTTAAAAATCACTTGATTCCAATCGATTGCTGTTTCCTGCGGTGGAATCCCTAACATGGCTACGTGTCCACCATGGTTCATGGCCTTCATCATATCGTTTAAAGCAAAAGGATTGCCAGACATTTCTAGTCCTACATCAAAGCCTTCTGTCATGCCTAATTCAGCCATTACATCATTTAATTTTTCGTATTTGACATTTACAGCTCGAGTAGCACCCATTTTTTTAGCTAAATCGAGACGATAATCGTTAACATCAGTAATGACCACATGACGTGCACCAATATGACGAACTATAGCTGCCGCCATAATACCTATAGGCCCTGCCCCAGTAATTAATACATCTTCACCTACGACATCAAAGGCTAAAGCACAATGAGTTGCATTACCAAAAGGATCGAAGATTGCCGCATGATCTCCAGTGATATTATCAGGAATCACAATCACATTAGAGGCAGGAATAGCTAAATACTCAGCGAAACAACCCGGTCTATTAACACCAACACCTAAGGTATTACGGCATAAATGACGCTTACCCGCACGACAATTTCGACAATAACCGCAAGTAAGATGGCCTTCGCCTGAAACCCGTTGTCCTACTGTTAAACCCTTTACTTCCTTACCTACTTCAACAATTTCACCATAAAACTCATGACCTACTGTCATAGGCACAGGAATTGTTGCTTGTGCCCACTCATCCCAAGTGTAAATATGAATATCCGTTCCGCAAATAGCGGTTTTTTTAATTTTTATTAAAACATCATTCACTCCGTATTCAGGTACAGGAACATCCTGCATCCAAATTCCCGGTTCTCTTTTTGCTTTAACTAATGATTTCATTTGTACCTCAGAGAATGTAAACCATTTATTTCTTCATCGAACTGAAAAAAGGAATAAATGAAATTAAATAACAGCAAATTCTTTTCCTACTTGCTCAAAAGCCTCTAAGGCCTTATCTAAATGAGATAGTTCAAGAGCAGCAGACATTTGTGTACGAATACGTGCTAATCCTTTAGGAACTACTGGATATGAAAAACCTACAACATAAATCCCTAATTCTAATAAACGTGCGGATATGCGTCCAGCTAAACTTGCGTCGCCTAACATTACTGGAATAATAGGATGCTCTCCGGGAATTAATTTAAAACCTAGCTTTGTCATTCCTTCACGAAAATACTGACTGTTTCTTTTTAATTTTTCAGCTAAGGCATTGCTTTGGTTTAATTTATCTAAGACCACGCAAGAAGTATGAGCAATGACTGGCGCTAAGGTATTAGAAAATAAATAAGGACGTGAACGTTGGCGTAACCATTCAATAATGACGCCATTAGCAGAAGTATAACCACCCGAAGCACCACCTAAAGCCTTACCTAAAGTACCCGTAATAATATCAATACGATCGCTGACTCCAAAATGCTCAGGAGTTCCTCTGCCTGTTTTACCCATAAACCCTACAGCATGTGAGTCATCAACCATAACCATTGCATCGTATTTATCCGCTAAGTCACAGATGGCTGGAAGATTAGCCAAAATACCATCCATAGAAAAGACACCGTCCGTAGCAATAAGGCGAAAACGGGCATTTTTGGCCGCAATGAGTTGCTGCTCTAAATCCTTCATATCATTATTAGCATAACGGTGACGCGCCGCTTTACATAACCGCACACCATCAATAATACTGGCGTGATTTAAAGAATCACTAATAATGGCGTCTTCTTCACCAAGCAAGGTTTCAAATAAGCCTGTATTTGCATCAAAGCAAGAAGAATAAAGAATCGTATCTTCTTTACTTAAAAATTCACTAATTTTACTCTCTAGTTGCTTATGCGGCGTTTGCGTACCACAAATGAAACGAACAGAGGCCATGCCGTAGCCATACTGTTCTAAAGCTTTTTGCCCTTCAGCAATAAGCTCTTTATTATTAGCTAAACCTAAATAATTATTGGCGCAAAGATTAATGACTTCATTATTATTTACTGTAACAGCAGCTTGTTGTTGACTGGAAATAATTCGTTCGGATTTAAAGAGACCTTCTTTTTTGAGGTTATCCAATTCATTTTGTAGAAAATTAGTAAATTGCTCAAGCACCGTTCTCTCCTCAAGATAGGAATAAAGGGTGAATGATAACAAATTATAAACAGACTCTCCATGCTAAAAATACAGTAGACCCACTTAGCCCCTCGCATAGTCAAGGATTCAAGCACCGTGCTCACGATGCATTTGCTCCCTGAAATAGTGTTTCAAAAGAGATCTTAAATAATAATCCTTAACACAGAGCCCGAATTCTTGCTAAAATTGGCACAACGCTTTAACCTATCTTCGATAATTAACTGGTAGAAAAAATGAATAATAATAGCGCACGCATTAACATGGTCAAACAACAATTAAGAACTAATGATGTTCTAAATGAATCAATTCTTCATTTATACGATGTAGTTCCTCGTCATGAGTTTGTTCCTGAACAATACGCTGCCTTTGCTTATTCTGACATGCAAATCCCTCTCGAACATGATGAAAGAATGCTCACTCCATTAGAAGAAAGCATCATTTTACAAGCGCTTGACTTAAATGGTCATGAAACTGTTTTAGAAGTAGGCACCGGTTCAGGTTTTCTTACAGCTTTATTGAGCAAACTTTGTAAAAAAGTAATTTCTGTTGATTGCTATGCTGACTTTACTTCGGCTGCAGCTACGAAATTAAAAGCACATCACTGTGATAATGTAGAACTTATTACGGGTGATGCTTCTCGTGGTTGGTTAGAAAAAGCCCCTTATGATGTAGTTGTATTTACAGGTGCTTTGGAACAATTGACTAAAACACATAAACTACAAATTTTACCTGGCGGAAAATTATTTTCTATAGAAGGTAAATCGCCTATAATGCAAGCACGTCTCTATTCTTTAGATCATGAAGCTGTTTGGACTGAGTCTTTTCTTTTCGAAACAGATATTCCAGCTCTTATCGATCATTTAAAACCAAAAGAATTTGTTTTCTAGGGAAAGTTTTAATGAAAAAAGCACTGTTATTCTGTGTATTAGCAAGCCTTGTTACACAGACTTTTGCCACAGATCTAATGGATATCTATAAGCAAGCTTTAGAAAATGACACTCAATTCAAAGCGGCTTATGATAACTATATGTCCAGCACAGAAGCAGTGCCTCAAGCCCGTGCCGCTTTGTATCCACAAGTGGGGATTAATACCTTAGTGGGACGAAATTTACAAAATGTTACGGTTGGAGGTTCAAACACGAATCTTGCTTTTGGCAGCAACCAATGGCAAGTAACAGCCTCCCAAGCTATTTTTAATTATAAAGTCTGGGCGCAAATCAACCAAGCTAAAGCCTCAGTTAAAGCAGCACAAGCTACCTTTAATAATGCTGCACAAAATTTAGTATTAAGAACTGCTAAAGCCTATTTTGACGTACTCTTTGCTAAAGATACTTTAGATTTTGCTGAAGCTAAAAAAAGGGCGAATAAACGCCAATATGATCAAGCGACAGAACGTTTTAATGTAGGCTTAGATGCCATTACTTCAGTCTATGAAGCAAAAGCAGCCTATGATCAGTCTATTGCCACTGTTATTTCGTCGCGAAACAATCAAATAAATCAGAGTGAAAATTTAAGAAAACTAACCAATCATGTTTATGAGGCACTTGCTCCCTTAAAAAACAGTCAGATTCCGCTAATCAAACCAGAACCTGCAGATGTGAATGAATGGATAGATGCCGGTTTAAAACAAAATTATAATCTGCTTTCGGCTAAATATGCTTTAGAATCATCAAAAGAAAACGTAAAAGCCTTGTCTGCAGGAAACTGGCCCGTTTTATCTATTCAAAGCAATGCGACTCAAACACATAATGGAGTGGATGCAGGCTCCTTTTTTGCACCATCTAAACAAACTCAAGCAAGTGTTGCTTTAGCAATGAATTTCCCTATTTTTCAAGGGGGACTAGTTCAGTCGCAAACACGACAAGCGCAATATAATTTTCAATCCAGCAGTGAGCAATTTGAACAAGCTTATCGCGATGTAGAAGTAAACAGTCGTATTGCTTATAATACGATTAATGATGGGATTAGTAAGGTAAAAGCAGACCGACAAACTATTATTTCTCAAAGAAATTCACTTGAAAGTACAGAAGCCCAATTTGAAGTAGGAACACGTACCATGGTGGATGTAGTGAATGCGCAACAAAGACTCTTTGAGGCACAAGAGCAATTAGCTAATGATCAGTACAACTTGATTTATTCTATTTTAACTTTAAAATACCTCGCTGGTACTTTAAACGTTACTGATTTAGAGCAGGTAAATTCATGGCTGGCTACGACAAGGGTTAATGGATTTGCCCCTGAAACTGATATAGCCTCCAAATAACTAGGTTTTTAATATGTCGTCCAATCCCTCTGCAGTTGAAAAAAAATTACTCCATTATACTGGCAAAGCTATTGCTGATTTCAATATGATTCAACGCAATGATAAAGTCATGATCTGCTTATCAGGCGGTAAAGACTCATTTACTATGCTGACCATCTTAGAACAACTTCGCCGCCGCTCTGGTAATAAGTTTGAGCTTTTTGCATTTACTTTAGATCAGGCACAGCCAGGATGGGATGATTCTGCTTTAAAACAATGGTTACATGATCGCTCTATTGCACATGAAATATTAACTCGCGATACCTACAGTATCGTTAAAGAAAAAATACCCGAGGGAAAAACTTATTGTTCACTTTGTTCGCGTTTACGCCGTGGTATTATTTATCGTTACGCAGAAGAACACGGCTTTAACAAAATTGCCTTAGGCCATCATCGTGATGATATGATTCGTACTTTAATGATGTCCATATTATATAATGGCGTGATGAAGTCTATGCCTCCTAAATTATTAAGCGATAATAAAAAACATATTGTGATTCGTCCTCTAACCTACGTGCAAGAAAAAGATATTATAAACTACGCCATCGAGCAAGCCTTCCCGATTATTCCTTGTACTTTATGTGGCTCGCAAGAAAATCTAATGCGTAAAAAAGTAGCCAGGCTCATTGACCAACTGGCTTTAGAAAATCCTAAAGTACCTAGTAATATGTTGCATGCGCTCCAAAGTATTAAGCCGAGTCAATTGATGGATCAGTCTATGTGGGACTTTAAAAATCTAGAAAAAGAATTACTAAGCTCAACTAATCTAGAACAAGAAGAGTTATTTGTTGAAGAAGAGTTTGACGATAGTTTAGCCGAATAGAGTCTCAATAATTTTTTAATGTTGTAATTTTCGTACACAAGCAACACCTAACTCATAATTTTTATCGACAAATCCCTGATCGTTGGCGTTAAGAGCAAGCCCTTGATACCATGCAGGGTGACCTCCCAAACTGGACCCCGTAGAGCTCCAATAATAGGTAGATGGAAAAGTAATTATATTATTGTCTACTAAATTAGACCTGATATTTTGGATTGTCGCTGCCCCCTGCGAGCCACAACCAGAAGCTCTATTAAGAAAATCATAGCCCAGTTCACAAATAGCAGGTAAATACCAATGGCCATAGCCATCGGTTGGTGTATCATTACACAAACCTGCAGCATAATAGCCTGCAGGAACGGAATTATAATAAGAAGTAATTATATCTGTATTACAACTACCATCTAAACCTCCATCACAAGAGATAGGAGGGTTCGCAACTGAGCTCTGTGTTATTCCTGGAATAGCAGTGTGATCAACATCACTAGGAGCGCTGCCACTCCCATTTGATGCCCAAATGATCGCGGGATAAGTTGTTGGTGGAGCAGTTGTTGGGTTACTCGTAGTAACTACTTTACCTTTAATGCTCTCAGTACCAAGAGTTGAGTCATCAATGGAAAAAACATAGCCCTCTTGATAAATACATCCATAGCCAAGCACTACTACATTGGCATTAATTTGATTAGTATTAGCGGAATGGATAGCAATAAGTCCAGGCGTGGGAGCAGTTCCCTGGGTACAATCAGACGTTGCTGAGTCTGTCGGAGTTATATTAATAGTACAAATAGCTCCCGGCAAAAGTGGTGCACCTATACAATTAGAGTTGAAATTTGCTGAAAGAAATGGTGTAGGATAATCAATCGCTAATCCCGTCACAGCGACGCCCCCAGTATTTTTAATAGTAATGGTTCTCACATGCCCTGTTAAATAGGGATTACCAAGATCGCGAACTGATAGAGCAAGCTCAAAGAGCGGAGAGGGATGAGACTGACTGGGTATATCATTTGCAGTAATTGTGGTTGTATTATTAAAGCAAATAACTTGCACATTATTGATATCGCCACCACCAACCAAGCCAGAACCGAAGTTAACTTGACAGGTCTGAGGTGTAGGCCCTCCTACAAATGCGGAAACATTATAGGCTGCTCTTGAAGCAACTGCAGTCACAAACTGAAATGGACCATTACCTACAAGTAAATCATTATGCCCATTATTCTTTAGGGTTAAATTATTTCCGCCTGCTAGTCCCGCTACAGATCCACCTACATAATAGGCATTAGTAGAGCAAGTAACGAAAATATTAGTTACCTTATGATTGCTTATTGTCCCCGTACCATTATTATCGACAGTACAAGTTTGTGAGGGACTATTAGGATTTGATGTAACAATAACTGAATAATCTGCATTTGAAGCCACTGAGTCAGGAAAAGAGAAGACACCATTCTGACTTACAGCAACCGAATCATTATTATTTTCTAGCTCTACTGTAGCCCCTTGGGCAAGCCCCCTAACTGTGCCACCTACAGTATAAGCATTGGTCGAGCAATGAACGCTTAAATTACTTACATTGGTTTTTCTTATTGTCCCACTGCCATGATTAACCGTACAAGTTTGAGAAGGAGAGCCTGGTTGCGCCGCTACGCTCACCGTATAAGTTCCACCTTCGGCAATAGGCTGTGAAAAAGTAAATTGACCATCAACTGTAAGAATAAGATCATCATCATTATTATTTTCTAAGGCCAAACGGCCTAAAAGACCATTAACTGAGCCGCTCACAGTATGAGTATTAGTTAAACAAACCACCGTAATTTTAGTAATATCAGCAGCACCTATCATACCCTTATTATTTTTAATAGTGCACGTTTGCGTTGCAGGTTGCTTCTTTATACTCACGCTATAAGAGCTTCCTTGAGATATTTTATTAGGAAAAGTAAAAGTACCATTATTTTTAATAATCAAGGTATTGCTTGAACTTTCTAATGTTAATTGTCCATTTAATGCTAAAACAGTACCACCTAAAGAACGAATAATACCTTTTTTAGTAATCTTTAAGCTATTTGCTGTATTGGGTTGATAACACTGTGAGGAGCTTCCTAATTGGCAAATCTGAGGCCCTACCGACACATTATTTTTTAAAGAGCTACCAGTAATTGTTAAATTTAAAATACATCCTTGTCTGGAATTTAAACGGATTGGATTAGAACAATAGCCAGAAACTGTATTTTGTTTTATCCCTGGAATAGCTCTCATTATTAAAGTACGAGACGCTTTTGATAGATTAGTTACTTTGTACTTTATGGTACCTGTTCCACCTTGAGGAACAGTAATTTTAGGCGAACCTATTGGCACGATAGTCCACAATGCGCCAGCGGCTTGCGAGAGAGTAAAGAAAAAAAATAAAATAAGCCCATTAAGAATCTTACAGCTATACTTCATAGTACCTCAACATAAGCTACTGTTTATGAAAGGTAAGTTACATTCAAAATAAGTCCATTTGTATATAAATGATCAAGAGTTAATACATTATTAGTAGTTTGGTCTAATGACTGCCCCAAAGTACTCTTGCCCCAATCAGCAAACTGGTACCCAATACCTACTTGCAAATTTGAGCTTAATCTTTTTTCTAAGCCGGCACTTAAAGCATAAGTTAATGCTTTTTTAGTGTGATTAGCAAAATTGGGATTAACTATGGCCTCTGATATCACTGGTATATTATTAAAAGAATACGCTCTATTAAAACCCAAACCAAGACCACCACTAACCCAAGGTATCAAAGTGTATCCTCTATCTAATAGCAACGTTCCTTGTAACATCACTTGAGTGTGACTTATAGCTAGTCCGGAAAAGTTTTCCTCATGGCCTGAGTAATTGCGTCACGAAAACCACCACATTTTTTTATGACTTTTCTGAGATTTCTCTTAAAATTAGCCCATACCTTTTCAATAGGATTGAAGTCAGGAGAGTAAGGTGGTAAAAATACCAAATAACATCCTGTATTTTGAATAATCTCAATTAGATCTGGAGACTTATGAAAACTAG
>CANJQE010000097.1 GCA_947476305.1 Legionellaceae bacterium | reverse complement strand
TCTGAGATAAACCACTGCCCTCATATTCTTTTATAATCTTTTGCCAGTAATCTGCTGCTAGTTTCACCATGCTCTCCTCTTTATTATTGTAGGGCACAGTTTAATTAAGTTTTATTTTACTAAAAGGTGTATTTGGCCGAACGCATACGTCAAACCTGGACTCAAATCTGTCTGTTCGCGAATCCGATATGTCTATTTTGCAAAGTGATTGGAATTTTATGATTAAAATGTACTAATAATTATATATTCACTATAATGACCATTTTGAACATGAATGAGACTTAACATGGAACAAGTACCGAATTTTTTAAACCCGCAGGAAGTGATGCAACTACTACTAAAATTCATATTTTGACTAATGATGATATTAATTACAAAGCCATAGACGCAAGAGTACTATCAGTTGATCGATTAATGCTGACTAATCCAATGCAGACTCATATTGTTGTTCGAAAACAGGATGAGCAAGATATTATCTCTTTATTAAAAGCGCATCCAAAAATTCACTGTGTCAATGATGATTGGACTGAGGCTGGACGTAGGGAACAAAAAGAAATGATGAAAATGTTGTCAAGTCTATCTATGCGGTCTTTTCGTTAATTTTTACTCTAAATAAGCGAGCGATATAAATTCGTAACCTGGTTGCTTGCAACCAGATTACGTGTGAAAAAATTACTTAAGTATTTTGAGTAAGAACATAAGTCCCTGGAGCATCTATTAAGGGCGTGTAGGGTAATTGTTCAAACTCAGGTGCCTTTGTTAATTCTCCTGAATACTTATTAAGCCATTTTAACCATTCTGGCCACCAAGAGCCTTGCTGTACTTGAGACTTAGAAAACCAGTCTTCGGCAGTTGCTTTAGTGCTTACATTAGTACGATGCCCATATTTAGTTACGGTCGGCGCATTAATAATTCCTGCTATATGTCCTGAGCCGCCTAAAACAAAGCGTTTAGGTCCTTTCATCATTTGAAAACCAAGATAGGTTGTTTTCCACGGGGCTATATGATCTTTTTCTGTGGCAAGAAAAAAGCTTGGTGTTGTAAGTTGAGTTATATCTATAGGGGTATCATTCAAATGAATCTTGCCGGGTTTAATTAAATCATTATGTAAATACATCCAGCGCAGATATTGGGAATGCATAGTCGCTGGCATATTCGTTGAGTCTGAATTCCAAAATAAGATATCAAAAGGCACTGGGCTTTTACCTTGAAGATAATTTTTAATGAAAAAAGACCAGACTAAATCATTGGCACGTAAGGAGTTAAAACTAGAGGCCATAAATTTGCCAGCAAGGTAGCCGGAGGTTTCCATTTCTTTTTCTAATTTTTGAATTTGTTGTTCATCAATATAGACAGCAATATCACCTGGATCACTAAAATCCATCATGGTTGCTAAAAAAGTAGCGCTGTTAATGGAGTTATCGTGATGCGCTTTATTATAGCCAAGAAGCGCTGCTAAGAGGGTGCCGCCGATACAAAAGCCAAGCGTATTAACTTTAGGAACACTTAATTGTTTTTTTATAATTTGAATTGCTCTTCTCGGCCCCTCATCCAAATAATCAAATAGGCTTTTTTTCGCAAAACTGCCATCCGGATTAACCCAAGAAATAATAAACACCGTGATTCCTTGTTCTACCAACCAGCGGACTAATGAGTTTTGCGGGCTTAAATCTAAGATATAGTACTTATTAATCCATGGCGGAATAATAAGTAAAGGAATAGAGCAAACTTGAGGTGTTGTAGGTGTATATTGAATCAACTCCATCATTTCATTACGAAATACTACCTTGCCAGGGGTAATCGCAAGATTTTCACCAGTTTTAAAGGCATTGGCATCGGTCATTTTAATATTTAAATTAGTGGTGCCTTTTTCTAAGTCAGAGAGTAGGTTATGCAAGCCTTGTAATAAATTTTTGCCATGACTTTGAATGGTTTCTGCCATAATTTGTGGATTAGTGTGGAGAAAATTAGCTGGCGATAAAGCATCTAAATATTGTTTACTAAAAAAACGGATACGTTTGGCTACACTAGGATCTTCGTATTCCAGTTGTTCCAGTAAATCAGTCATATGTTCACTAGCCAAAAGATACTGATGGCTCATTAAATTAAAAAAGGGATTATTTAACCATTCTTCGCTAGTAAAACGTCGATCTTCTATGGGCAGTGATTTTCCTTCTAACCAATGACTAAATTGGGTTTGAGCTAAACTCATAGCTTGTTCCCAATAAGACAATTGCATTTCCCATGCTTTTTCTGGATTATTCAGTAAAGTGTTTAATACATTCTGCACATGTTCTGTAATTTCAATGTATTGCTTAAGGGTGCTGGTAATATGGGAGGGGTTACTTTTCAAATCATTAATGACTTGTAAGCTTTTTTCAGCTATAGATTGCATCAGGTCATTCAGTTCATTGTCTTGGGTCATCCGAGCTCCTAGGGGCTTTTTTATTCCCTATTCTTATGTCTTTTAAGAACTTATGCAAGAGTTAACTTAATCCCTTACAACCAGAGAATAAATCGCGGGCACATCACCAGGGTGAAGAAATTATTTTTTTTATGATTACTAATGCTAGAGATTGCTGACTACTGGATGAAGCTCCGAATAGCCCCTAAAATCTGTAATGTAATTGCATAGACTAGCCATAATAAGGTATTATGCGACTTTTATTATATATGGGACCTTTTTAGTGCTATATTTAAAGAAGGAGACCCTTCTATAATAGCGCTTTTCCAGCGTTCCATTTTAAATTAAGACTTTTTTGGTACTAGATTATTCCTTGTGGGGGTGTTATGCTGCGCATCAGCAAATTAGCTGATTATGGAACGGTGGTTATGGTGTATCTCGCCAAACAGCCACAAGAGTTGTGTAATGCACGCGACATAGCCTTGCATACCCATTTATCAGTTCCAACAGTCAGCAAAATTTTAAAACGCTTAGCCGGTGCTGGGTTGTTAACTTCAGTCCGTGGTGTAACTGGCGGATATAGATTACAGCGTGCGGCCGTAGAAATATCAGTATCACAGATTATATACGCCTTAGAAGGGCATCGTGGCATTACCGAATGTAGTTTAGAACCTAATGATTGTTCTTTACAGGGTGTGTGCGCTGTTCAAGGTAATTGGCGCCTAATTAGTCGGGCTATAGAAACGGCTTTAGATAGTGTGAGTTTAGAGGCATTAGCAAAACCAACTCTTCATAATAAGGATGTTGAACGAGTTCGGCAATTAGCAAGTGGAGTGAATCGTGGCTAAAAGCAGTGAGCATATTAATTCTTTGCTTGATAGAGAATACCAACACGGGTTTATTACCGATATTGAAGTGGATACTTTTCCTCCGGGATTAGACGAGGATGTAATTCGTCGTTTATCTGCGATCAAGGGTGAACCTGAGTTCCTATTAGAATGGCGTTTAAAAGCATTTAGACATTGGTTAACGATGCCTCATCCTGAATGGTCAAGCGTACATTATCCGCCAGTTGATTATCAGAATATTTCTTATTATTCAGCACCTAAAATGAAAGGCGATGCGCCTAAAAGTTTAGATGAGGTGGATCCTGAATTACTAAGAACTTATGAAAAATTAGGTATTCCTTTAAGAGAGCAGGAAATGCTTGCTGGCGTTGCCGTAGATGCCGTGTTTGATAGCGTTTCTGTTGCTACCACGTTTAAAGCTAAACTTAAGGAAAAAGGGGTTATTTTCTGTCCTTTTTCTGAAGCAGTTCATGAATACCCTGAATTACTCATGAAGTATTTGGGCACTGTAGTTCCCTATCGTGATAATTTTTATGCCGCATTAAACTCTGCGGTGTTTAGTGATGGTTCTTTTGTATATATTCCTAAAGGTGTCCGTTGTCCTATGGAATTATCCACTTATTTTCGTATCAATGCGGCCTCTACTGGTCAATTTGAGCGTACTTTAATTGTGGCTGATGAAGACAGTTATGTCTCCTATTTAGAAGGCTGTACCGCGCCGATGCGCGATGAAAACCAATTACATGCTGCAGTAGTAGAGTTAGTTGCTTTAGATAGAGCACAAATTAAATATTCCACCGTACAAAATTGGTATCCTGGTGATAAAGATGGTAAGGGCGGGATTTATAATTTTGTAACCAAGCGTGGCGCTTGTCGAGGTAAGAGCTCTAAAATATCCTGGACGCAAATTGAAACAGGATCTGCTATTACCTGGAAATACCCCAGTGTGATTTTGCAAGGGGATGATTCAGTGGGCGAGTTTTATTCCGTTGCTTTGACTAATAATTGTCAACAAGCAGATACTGGCACTAAAATGATTCATTTAGGAAAAAATACTCGTTCTACTATTATTTCCAAAGGTATTAGTGCGGGACGTGCACATAATGCTTATCGTGGTTTAGTGCGCATTGCACCAACAGCAACCAATGCACGTAATTACACTCAATGTGATTCTATGCTGATGGGCAGTGAATGTTCGGCTCATACCTTTCCTTATATAGAAGTAAAAAATCCAACAGCACAAGTGGAGCATGAAGCCACTACTTCCAAAATTAGCGAAGAGCAATTGTTTTATTGTCAACAACGAGGCATCGATACTGAAGATGCGGTATCCATGATTGTAAATGGTTTTTGTAAACAAGTTTTAAAAGAATTACCTATGGAATTTGCTGTTGAAGCAACCAAATTATTAGGTATTAGTTTAGAAGGGGCAGTAGGCTGATGTTAAAAATTAATGAACTGAATGTTTCAATCAATAATCAATCTATTTTAAATGGTATTAACTTAGATGTTAAGGCTGGCGAAATCCATGCCATTATGGGGCCTAATGGTTCAGGAAAAAGTACTTTATCTAAAGTATTGGCTGGTCATCCTTCCTATGAGGTAACTTCTGGTGAAGTACGTTATTTGGGTGAGGATTTATTAGTTTTAGCACCAGAAGAACGTGCCAGAGCGGGCGTTTTTTTATCCTTCCAATACCCTTTAGAAATTCCTGGCGTCACCAATATTAATTTTCTTAAAGCATCGGTTAATGCGGTGCGTAAAGGACAAGGTCGTAATACCTTAGATGCTATAGAGTTTTTAAGTTTCATTCGCGAAAAATGCCAATTATTGGACATGGATGAAAGCTTTTTATATCGCAGTATTAATGAAGGGTTTTCTGGCGGCGAAAAAAAACGTAATGAAATTTTACAGATGGCTTCTTTAGAACCAAAATTAGCCATTCTTGATGAAACAGATTCGGGTTTAGATATAGATGCCTTACGCATCATATCGCAAGGGGTGAATGCAATGCGTTCTCCCGATCGTTCTATTATTTTAGTAACGCACTATCAGCGTTTATTAGATTATATTGAGCCTGATTACATTCATGTGTTAGTTAATGGCCGTATTATTATGTCTGGCGACAAATCTTTAGCTTTAGAGTTAGAAAAGAAAGGATACAGCTGGCTTGAGGAAGCGGAGCAGGCATGAGCGATATAGTCAGTTTTTACACGCAACAAGCGCAAAAAGCTTTATCTAGTCTACCTTGGCTTGAGCAAGTGCAATTGCAGGCACTAAAAAATCTAGAGCGTCGTGGTTTTCCTTCTCGTCATCATGAAGAATGGAAGTATACCTCGGTGGATGCTTTACTCAAGCAAACTTTTTCGAATGTTGAAGCTCAAAATCCAAAACATGAACTGCTTCACTCTGATTTACCTGTGGCAAATCAACTGCTTATCCATAATGGACAAATTGCCGCTGAGAATAATTTATTAGCTAAGCTCCCTAAAGGTGTGTTAGTGCTGTCTTTATCTGTTGCCTTGGCAGAACATTCTGAGCTAATTAAACCTTATTTGGCTCATATCCTTGAGCAAGAACATGGTTTTCATGCTCTAAATACCGCCTTGATAGGTTGTGGCATCGTTATTTATATCCCTAAAGGCGTCTGTGTTGATACCCCGATTGTCTTGAATCATTTCCAAGATCAAGAGATGCACGCAGTACACTTAAGGCATTTAATCATTGCAGAGCAAGGCAGTCAGGCTACGATTATTGAGGATTATCGAGGTGTTGAGGGATGCACTTATTTTACTAATACCGTAAGTGAACTATTCGTAGGTCCTTCTGCCCATCTTACTCATTATAAAATTCAAAGAGAAAGCAAAATGGCTTTCCATTTAGGACATATCGCAGTAAAACAAGGGGCTCATAGCCATTTAGCTAGTCATTCTATAAATTTAGGTGCCGCCTTAGCGCGTAGTGATATGAGTATTAGACTGCAAGAAGAGCATGCACATTGTTTAATGAATGGGATTTATGCGCCTACAGAAGGACAGCATGTAGATCATCATACTACGGTCTATCATTTAGTCCCCAATTGTTCTAGTGAACAAGATTATAAAGGCATTTTAAAAGGCCGCTCACGAGCCGTATTTAATGGTAAGGTCATTGTCGCTAAAGATGCGCAACATAGTAATGCCCAACAACAAAATAAAAATTTATTATTGTCTGCCAATGCAGAAATTAATACAAAACCGCAATTAGAAATTTTTGCCGATGATGTGATTTGTTCTCATGGGGCCACAGTGGGGCAGCTGGATGAAGACGCTTTATTTTATTTGGCCACTCGAGGTATTGATAGGCTTGAGGCTTCTCAATATTTAATTCATGCTTTTGCAGAAGACAACCTACGTCTTATCCCTAATCGTGAATTAGCTGATTGGATGAGTCATTTATTAATACAACAGTTGGGGTAGGGTTATATGGGTACTTCATTAATGACTCCCTTAGATATTGAATCCATTCGTCAAGACTTTCCCATTCTCCATCAAAAAGTTAATGGCCATGATTTAATTTATTTCGATAATGCGGCCACGACGCAAAAACCTAAAGCAGTTATTCAAGCCATTCAAAATTATTATGAACACGATAATGCTAATGTCCATCGCGGTGTTCATGCTCTAAGCGTGCGCGCTACAGAATTATATGAGATGGCACGTATTAAAGTGAGGCATTTTATTAATGCCCCTTCGGTAAAAGAGTGTATTTTCGTACGAGGCACCACAGAAGCGATTAATTTAGTAGCACAAAGTTATGTCCTACCTATTATTCAACCAGGGGATGAAATCTTAATCACCTATATGGAACATCACTCCAATATTGTTCCTTGGCAAATGCTCTGTGAAAAAACAGGCGCCATTTTGCAAGTAGCGCCCATTTCGCTAAGTGGTGAAGTGCTATTAGATGAGTTTGAAAAAAAACTAAGTACTAAAACTAAATTTGTCTCTTTAAGTTATGTTTCTAATGCCTTAGGCACCATTAATCCTGTAAAGCAAATGATTGAAATGGCTCATGCTTATGGGGCTAAGGTCTTATTGGATGGTGCTCAGGCGACTGCTCACTTACCAGTAGATGTGCAAAGTTTAAATTGTGATTTTTATGCGTTCTCAGGTCATAAAATGTATGGCCCCACGGGGATTGGCGTTCTTTGGGGAAGAGAGGAACTGTTAGATCAAATGTACCCTTATCAAGGGGGCGGTGAAATGATCTATTATGTAACCTTCACTAAAACTGAATTTGCTCCAATTCCTCAGAAATTTGAAGCGGGTACTCCTAATATTTCTGGTGCCATTGGTCTTGCTGCTGCTATTGATTATTTAACCTCGCTGGATGTAGAAGCTATAGCGAATTATGAACAGTATTTACTGGACTATGCCACTGTTGCTTTAAACAGCTTACCAAGTTATAGGATTATTGGTACAGCGCAAGCTAAAGTCCCCGTTATATCTTTTCTGCATGACAAAATTCATGCTCATGATATTGGGACTATTATTGATGCAGAAGGAATTGCCATTCGTAGTGGACATCATTGTGCTATGCCCTTGATGGATTTTTATGGCGTTGCTGCCACGTCCAGAATGTCTTTATCCTTTTATAATACTACTCAAGAGATTGATCGCTGTATTAAAGCCTTAGAAAAAGTGAATGAGGTGTTTGCATGAGCATGGAATTACGAGAGCTGTATCAAGAAATTATTATCGATCATAATCGTAATCCACGTAATCATCATGGAATGGAAGATGCGACTACCTATGCCAATGGCTTTAATCCTTTATGTGGCGATAAATTAACGGTTTATGCTAAATTAGAACAAGGATTAATTAGGGATTTAAGTTTTGTAGGTTGTGGTTGTGCTATTTCTCAAGCGTCTGCTTCTTTGATGACTGACGCAGTGAAAGGTAAAACGATAGAAGAAGCACATGAGCTTTTTCATCGTGTCCATCATATGTTAACTCAAGATGATGAGGCTGAGTTGCCTTCTGTTGGTAAATTAATGGTATTGGCGGGCGTTAAGTCATTTCCTGCGCGTGTTAAATGCGCTACTTTAGCCTGGCATACTTTAGAAGCTGCTTTAAATAGAGAGACAGTTATCGTTAAAACTGAATAGTTTTTTAATAATTTATTTTAAGAATTTGAGTCTTATATGTTTGGGTTTAAGAAAAAAGAAGAGAAAGAACAAATAATCGAGCGCGTTATTTTGGCACTCAAAGGCGTTTATGATCCTGAAATTCCAGTCAATATTTATGATCTGGGTTTGATTTATAATGTGGACATGAATGATGAAGGCCATGTCGATGTGCAAATGACGCTTACCACGCCAGGCTGCCCTGTGGCGCAGACTTTTCCTGGTACAGTAGAGCGAGCAGTGAATGAAGTAGAAGGGGTTAGTGATTGTTCCGTCGAGTTAGTATGGGAACCGCCTTGGACTCAAGAGCGTATGACGGAAGCAGCGCGATTAGAATTGGGAATCTTTTATTAAATGAATGAGCTAAGTTGGCAGCCTTCGGCGACCATAGACAGCTTGCGTCAGCGCGCCCATTTAATAGCCCAAATACGGGCTTTCTTTACTGAACGCTCCTATTTAGAAGTAGATACTCCAGCCATGGCTCATTATGGGGTTAGTGATCCTTATTTAAGTAATATAAAAGCCGTATTTAGAAATCATCCTTATTGTTTACAAACCTCCCCTGAATACCATATGAAGCGTTTACTCGCCGCGGGAAGTGGTCCTATTTTCCAACTGGCGCGGGTGTTTCGTGATGATGAATTGGGTCGATGGCATAATCCTGAATTTACTCTCTTAGAATGGTATCAACTAGGGATTAATCACCATGAACTAATGGATGAAATGGATCTCTTTTTACAAAGCATTAGCCATTCCCCGCCTATGATTAAAAAAACCTATCAAGAAGCCTTTATAGAAGCTTGTGATCTAGATCCTTTAAATGCTTCTATAGAGCAATTTAAACAAGTTCTAGGGCACTATGATTTAGCTAAGGTATTAGATGCAAATGAGCAGGATAGGGATCAATATTTATTTTTGATAATGAGTCATATTGTTGAGCCTTTTTTAGCACAACAATATGCGCCTATAGCGATCTATCATTTTCCTCCTTCTCAAGCCGCTTTAGCGCAGGTAAATAATGGGCTTGCTGAACGCTTTGAAATTTATTACAAAGGGATTGAGTTAGCGAATGGGTTCCATGAGCTAATTGATGCCTCAGCACAAGCACAGCGTTTTGAGCAAGATAGAATTCAACGTCAAAAATTAGGATTTAATTCGGTCGATTCCGATCCTTGGCTATTACAAGCATTAGAACATGGAGTACCCGCCTGTAGTGGTGTTGCCTTAGGAGTTGAGCGTTTATTAGCTTTAGCGCTGAATAAATCATCGATTTCAGAAGTAATGGCCTTTGATGTCGAACGCGCTTAAAAGCCATAGATAAAAGAGACTCGTCAAACAAGCCTTCGGACAGAGCGAGCTACTCGAAACAAACAAAGTAAATAGCTAATGGAAAAAAGCAACAAGGACCTGGTTACCCATGCCAGTTAAGAAGAATCTTATCGCAATTAAAGGAAAAAAAATGAAACAAACACTTTCAATGTATAATGCTTCGGTTCCCGTTTTCAAACAAATGTTAACCGCATTAAATGCCATTTTGGATAAAGCACAAGCCCATAATGATTCGCATTCACTTTCACCTGAAACTTTGCTCCAAGCCTCTCTTTACCCGGATATGTTTAATTTTATTCGCCAAGTACAGATTGCCGCTGATTTTGCAAAGGGGGTTACTGCCCGTTTGGCTGATATAGAGGTACCTGCTTATGAAGACAATGAAACCAGCTTTCTTGAGTTAAAAGCCCGTATTGAAAAAACACTTCTTTTCATCTCCAGCATTAAGTCAGAACAAATTAATGGTAGCGAAGAAAAAGAGATTATTACTCGGCCGGGAACACCAAAAGAGAAAAAATTTACTGGCCAATCTTATCTTTTGCATTATGGAATCCCCCAATTTTTCTTTCATGTGGCAACGGCCTATGACATTTTGCGCAATCAAGGGGTTGAGGTAGGAAAGAGAGATTACATGGGCGCTTTTTAATTGATGATTGCGCGCTCTCTTACAGATAGCAATAGAAATAAAATCCAGGAGTAATGAAAGATTACGCCTTAAAGCTCTTTGTAAGCATTCACGCTGCACGGAGGGAAGGCGATCTTTGGTAGATTTAGAACAAATCGACCAAAGATCGCCTTCGTCCAAGAGTCATGATCGCACCCTGAACACTTACAGCTCTTTTTCCATACGGGTTACTTCAATAACGACACCATCAGGTAAGGTCGCTAGTTCTTCTTCAACCACCTGCCAATTTTTTGCTTTATAAAAATCCAAGCCCGATTGAGTGGCGCCTAGAGTCGCGTTTTTAAAACCGTATTTTTTGGCCTCTTGCTCTGAAGTGTGTAATATTAAAGAGCCCACTCCAGAACGTTTGATAGACGGTAGAACAAACATGGCTCGTACTCGAGCTTTATCTTTTTGCGGATCGAGTTTACTAGCTTGTACTAAGGTTTTTGGACCCGCGTACAACGTATTACGAAAACTCCATCCACCACAGCCAATCATAGAGCCAGACTCATCTTCAACTACATAATAAGTACCATCCTCTATAATTTGTTGATCGGGCACACAAACATATTTACAAGAAGAAAGTATTTGCTCCTCACTATAATAACCTTTACCCAGCAAGAGCATAGACTTTTTCATAGTCTGCTCAATTTGCTCTAGATCCTTAAGTGTGGCTTTTCTAATGATTGGGTAGCTCTTGTTTGTTGTATTCATAATAATTTGAATCCGTGATTTTTATTAATAGACCTCTTTCGAAACCCCGATCACCCCAACTCCATGTTATAAATTGAAGCAATTAAGTTAAATCGTAATCCAAATCGTTTCCGTCTATTTCTATATCTATCTGATATTATTTTGAATCTTTTAAGCAT
>CANJQE010000096.1 GCA_947476305.1 Legionellaceae bacterium | reverse complement strand
TCCCCCTTCGGGCCTCAAAATCTACGCTCCCCAATGACTGACGCCTTTTCGTATGGCCTTATATTTTCCCTGCGGAAAAACATCCGGCCCTAAGGCTACCAGGGACTACTCGCCCGCGCCTTCGGCTCTCCATGGCTCGCAGCGATCGAAGAGTGACTATCCCAAGTATTTTTTTCAAGTAAATGACGATTTGTAAATACACTAAGCGCTTTTAATTCTTCTTTAGTCCATTGGGTCCTGGTTGCTTGCAATAGTCGTTCATACTGACTGTAGAGAAGAATTAATGTTAAGCGATAAACAGGTTCATTTTGCCAAGAAGATAAAGAATTTAATTGTTTTAAGAGGAATAATAAATGCTGTTTATTAAAATAAATCCCTACTTGCTCGAACTCATTGCTGCTTAGCTCTTGTACTGGGGCTTCTAGTTTGTCTTGATAAAATTCTTGTAATAAAATAAACGCCGCTTTGTTTGAGCTCACCAAGGACAATAAAACATCATCTAACACATCCAAAGATAGTTGAGCTTGATGTACTTTAGTCACAAGAAAAGCTAAGGCCTTTGGCAATAAAAATTTATCCTTAACATCTCGAGCATAGGTCGCAAAAAGTGACAATCCTTCTAAAAACCAAGGCTCTTTATGAAACCTTATTAGATAATCAGCCAAAACATTAACCGCGCCTTGCTCGTTTAAAAAAAGCGCGAAAGCAGGTAAGTCATACTTTAAAAATAAGCACTCGCGCGTCTTATCATTGTTTAAAATACTATGGAAAAAAGAAAGTGCATTAAGGCTGTTTTCAATACGAGTCAATAAAGAAAAAACCCTATCTTTATGAAAATGAATAATAACAGCATTTAATGTAGGTGAAGAGATAGGATAGCCTGCATTACAAATGACCTGAGCAATCATAGGCTCTAACCACAAGCATTTTAATTGCCCCTTTTCCGTTTCACGCTCGAGATATTCATAAAGAATATCCAAACTATTTTCTGCGAGTAAATCATTAATAAGGAAATAAAGACCTCGCGGAGAGAGCTCTAATTCCTCCTTAGGAATCGCACTCAATAATTGAGCGCTCAATGTACGGCGCGTAGTGAGACAGCTAAAATAACCGGCTTCTGTTATCGTACCAATGACTCCCCCGTCCTGATTATAAAACAACTCTTCTTCGTTTTCAGATGCAACATTTAATAAAACTGGTTAACCAAAAAGACTCCAAACTTTATTTGATTCATCTATAAATGCCCTACATTGTCCCTGTATATTATATAAATAAGGCCCTGGATTACGGGGATTTTGCGTCTGCGCCTCTTCACGTAGGTAGTCTTTACGCCAATTTTCCAGAGTACTTAAATCAGCAGGATCAGCTGAAACTCTATCTATCTCGTAAAAATGGCTTGCAGTGGCATCACGTAAATCCGCTCGCAGGGGAAGATAGTGTTCGGAATAATAGCTATAGATTGACGTCAAAGCAGTCTTATTATTTTGCTGCTCACAACGTCTTATTAATTCAGCTAATAATGCATGAGCAGAACGCTCTATGCACCAATAAAGCAGTCTTTCTCTTTGAGCTAATAAATTGCTTTGTTCAGGATCTTGCGCCAACTGTTTTTCGATATCGAATAAATGAGAAATAAAGGTTTCATAATAGGGACTCAGTTCTTTTGCTGGGGTCACAAAATAAATTAACTCATCCTGATTTAAAGTCAGGATAAAGCAACTGTACCGAAGCATCAGTTTTTTTATAAGGAGTGGTGTCACCGTCGCCATAAACTGTGGGGAAAGAATCACTTGCTCTAAAGGAAATAAATCCTTCTCTTTTTGACTATCCTCAGATCTTTTTTCAATTTGGTTTAATTGGCGCTGAATTATTTCTCGTACTTCTCCTAAATCCACGGCTTGTCTACATAGTAAAAATAAAACACTTTTATAGGCTTCCTGATAAATAGGGGCTAACAAAGGATGATGTTCTATACAGTGTGCAATAAGAGAGTCTAAATTATTGGCGTCGAAATTTTTAATTAGCTCTTTTTGTTCTTGTCTGCTTAGATTTTTTAATAGCATATCCAAGAGTCGTATGAATTCTTTATTTATAGCTAAAGAGTCCTCTCGTGCTAATAGCCTTGAATAAAAAGAAATAAATTCAATTAAGTCTAAACGATCGGGGGCAAAGGGATATTCTTGGCAAAAAGCCATTAATTTATGTAAACGATTTTCTGGAGACTCCCTTGTATCGAATGCATGAATATGGAAACATAAAGTAAATAAGACCTTAGCTTCTGCTTTGACTATTTTTAATTCTTCGATCCAAGAAGAGTAACGTAAAAAATTAATGAGCTTCCAGCGGTTTATCTCTAATTTATTCTCATCTTTTATTAAAAATACTTCTATTAATAAAGCCCAATCACTGTGTACAGAAAGTCGTTTAAAGGCCTCTAAAACTTTGGGTGATGCCTCGTGCATCAGTTCAATTAAATTTTTTGGCTTAGTAATTATTTGGCTAATAAGAGGCCAAACATCACGAAAATCATTTAAGCAACTTATAGACTGCTCAAGTAGTCCTTGTTGGAACGAGTCGATATCAAATGAAGACTTTTCTGGAAAAACTGATGTGAATTCGTCAACAAGCGCTTGAGATCCATAAGTACTGAGTAAACTAAATAAAGGACTATTAATAAGACGAGCTTCTGTGTGAGGTACTTTCTGAGTAGGATATTGTTTACAAAAAAGCTCTGTTAACTGGCTTGCATTTAAATTCAGATGTCTTAGCAACCATTGTTTTAATTCTCTACTGTCTAGTTGCTCTATTTGTCGTTTAATATTATTAATCAGCAACTTCATTACGACTATCCCTCAAAACAAACAACAATAAAAACTAAATTAATTTCACAGATAAATGGTATCATAAACCCCGCAGAACTTAGGAAAAACCCCAAGGTCGAGGCAAAAGAAGTTTTTAATGAGGAAGTTTAGAGAAACTAAATGACCGAATTAAAAACTTCTTTTAACAAAGAGATTAGGGTGTTTTGCGACAGGACTTAGGAAAAACCTCAAGGTCGAGGCAAAAGAAATTTTTAATGAGGGAGTTTAGAGAAACTAAATGACCGAATTAAAAATTTCTTTTAACGAAGAGATTGGGCGTTTTTCCTAAGTCCTGCCCCTATTAAAAATACTATACAGTGAATTGACTTCATGAAACAATATTCTCATGCTAAAGAACAACCAATAATTACAAAAAAAATAGCGAATCAATTAAATAATTAAACAGAAGGTCATAAATGCAAATATGGGTGGATGCCGATGCTTGTCCAAAAATAATTAAAGAAATTTTATTTCGTGCAGTGATAAGAACAAAAACCAATCTTACTCTTGTAGCCAATAGCTATCTTACTTATCCCCGTTCTCCATTAATTAACTCGGTTAAAGTAGAACATGGTTTTGATAGCGCGGATCGCTATATATTGGAACATCTAAAAGTAGGTGATCTACTTATTACTGCAGATATTCCCCTTGCAGCAGAAGCAGTTACTTTGCAAGCGTTTGTTATTAACCCACGTGGAGAGGTATATACCGCCAATGACATTAAACAACGTTTAAATCTAAGAGATATTAATGAGCAAATGCGCTCTTCAGGTATGCGCGTGGGTGGTCCTCCCAGTCTATCCATTAAAGAAAAAACCGCTTTTGCTAATGCCTTAGATAAATGCCTTGCCCAAAACGCATCTTAATTACTTGATAATTTGACAAATTTCTTTTTACTTCCTAGATTTAAATCTATACATCAAAAAAATTATTTAGTTTCAGGATCTAAGATCCCTCTGATGCCTCTAAAAACATAAGGACATGGCATATGAAATTATTCGTTTTCCTTATTCTCTTCGTCAACAGTATTTATGGATTTTCTAAAGATTTAGTTGTTGGAGTAATTACTTCAGCCCCGCCTTTTGCTGAGATGTCTGTGACACCCGATGGCTCTTATTTTTTTGGTTTTGCTATTGATATTATGAATAGTATCTGTAAACAGCTAAACATTCAGTGCATTTTTAGCCCCTTAACTTTGAATACTCAATTTACTGCTCTGAATGAAGGGAAAGTGGATGTAGTACTTTTAGCAAATCCTTATGAACCTGCAAAACTTAGTTCCTATGCCATCAGTTTGCCTTATTTGATTAGTAAAGTCCGATTTATAACCTTACAAAATAACCCCGTTAAAAAAGGTGACCCGATAAAGAATTTTAAAATTGGTGTGATTAAAACTACTTATTATGATTTACTAGAGCATACTGCCTATAAAAACAACAACACCATTATTCCTTTCGGTACACTTCCTGATTTACTTGCCGCGCTTGTGGGAAGCAAAGTAGATCTTATTTTACTTAATAGTGATCTCGCCTATTACCTCATGAATAACAATACTTATGGAGTAAAGGCTGTCAGTGATGAAATAGTACTTGGTCAGGGTTATGGAATTATTGCTCTTCCCTCTAATGCCGCGCTTATTACAAGCATTAATAAAGCTATTTTAGCTATGCAAACAAATGGAACTTACCTCACTATCTATAATACATACTACAACTCTAATTAACTCTATTTCTTCCTAAAGAAATTGACAGGACTTACGCAAGACCTCTAGTTAAGATAAAATAAAGTCTTTTTTATTTATTGGATAAGAGATGAGCATTGAATTTAATCCTTTTACTTTAATTAGCCTTCACAAAGACTGTATTAAACGCTGGAAAGAAACAAAAATTGAATATATGCAAAAGGATATTTATCTATTAGCTGAAGAAAATCATGCCTTCAATTATCAGCTATGGCATTCTGAAGATCGAGCTCGCCGTGATGACATGGGACCAGAATATGTTTATCAAGCAAAAAGAGAAATCGATGGCTTTAATCAACAAAGAAACAATCGTATGGAGGCAATGGATGAGTGGTTTTTCCATAGCTTACAACCCGCAGCACAGCATCTTTGTCCTGTGCATTCGGAAACTCCTGGAATGATTATTGACCGACTTTCTATTCTCTCCTTGAAGTCCTATCACATGACAGTACAAACAATACGGCACGATGCAAGTGAAGAACATAAAAAAAGCTGCACGAAGAAATTAGAAACTATTAATCAACAGCTGGAGCAGTTAACTCTGTGTTTAGAACAATTACTGGAAGAAATACGAAGCAAAACAAGAACTTTTAGAGTGTACCATCAGTTTAAAATGTACAACGATCCTAACTTAAACCCAGAATTGTATTCGGCTCATCAGCAACAAGGGCATTAAGGTCATTGGCACTACGGGCACGATTTAATGATTTGTCTTTTGCACCAAAAAAGCCAAAGACAGGTAACAAACGATTCGAATTCGCCGGGGAATCATTCCGCTTCATATGCTGGACTGACTCCCCTTCCGCCTTGGTTTTAATAGGCCCCGAATGTACGCTCTCTTGTATTGACTCCTCAGTAACATCATTCGTTTTAGAGGGGGCTTTAACAGCAGAAACAAGATCATCATTACTAGCTAAAGCAGGACGCTTAAATCCTCGCGCTAAAGCTCTTAAGGCTAAGATAAAACCAAACAATAGAGCGCTTAATGCTCCAAGTACATACATCACTGGCGTATCATGATAATGCCCATCTTCACCTACTTCTTGTAAAGGATTGCCAGCAAAATCAACAAATTTTTGGCCTTTACTTAAGCCAGAAAACAATGAACGAAATACCTCAAACCATTCTTGGAAAAAATAAACAGGGGCGGATTTAACCGATAGACCATTTTTTAAAGACTGATCCAATTGCTCTGCAGTTAATAGAGGAAGCACTTCTGATTTTTGCTCTAGGTGTTTTTGTATTGCTATAAGTTCTTGGTAAGGCGTTTCGTCTATCGCCTTTTGTTTTTTATTGTGCTGATAATTAGCAAATAAAGCATGCGCTATAAACCCAGCTATCAGTACAAGGCCTATAGAAACAGCTAGAGCAATGGCTACAGGAGGGAAAGACACTCCACCAATCACTAGAAAGGCACTTACTAAAAATAAAACACTAGAAAGAGCACCATAAGCATAAAGACCATGTTTTAGACCTATTAGAATGCTGGATAAATAAGTAGTACTAGATTGATACTTCAGTAATAGACGTTTTTCCTCGAATTGAGCGATTAAGTCACATAAGTCTTTTTTAATAGCTTCAATTTGTAGCAAATCTTCTGGGGTTTTATTGGTTTTTTCCTCAAATAAAAGGAATTGAGCATAGCTTGCCTGGATTTGTTTTGTAAGAAAAGCCAAAGCGAATTCTGTCTGAGTAACCATAAGTTTTAACTGAAACTCATATTCCTCATAAACACGTGTGACAATACAAGCTAAGGTATAAAAAACACAGATACTCGCCATTGCAATTAATAACTGCGGCGCTAAAACACTTAAGGTAAGAACACCTACGTATAAATAGAGGCCATCAATAAAACCACCAATACCAGCACTTAAGAACCCTAAAAAACGATCTTTAGTTGTCTGATATTGAATTTCTCCATGTTGTTTATAAAAATTGCTTAGTTCTTCGTTAGTTGGAAGCGTGGTTAAGGCAAGAAATAATTTCTTATTATGTACCATCATCTCTTTGCGTGCGTCTCTAATAGCCCGTATTAAATAACGATTGGCTGCTCCGAGTACCCCTAGACCCAAACCAATAGGCATAATGAGTGAAGTAGCATCCATCATCCCCAGCAAACTCATTGCTACAACCGTACTACGCCAGCCTTTGTAAGCATTTTTTAAGCCCTTCATTGCATCCCGAAAATAGGGCCAGGCATCTGCAATACGTTTTTTATAATTATCCTCTTTTTCCTTATCAAAATGACAAGCTAGAAGAGAAAAACCGACCAGGAATATTGATTCAAGAGTAATGCCTATAATACCAGCGGGACTTAGCATAAAGTCATGCATGTCATCGACGCTACCGCCAAGACAGACATCAAACCAATATTTGAACATGCTATAAGAAGAGCTAAGGGGATCAAGAACGGAGTAGGCATAATAGACATGACGACTTTTATCAAGCTCTTCGGCAAGAATTCTTGATTGCGCGTCAATACGGCCAGCAATTGCTAAAATGAAGACTAAATCTTTAGGTTTTAAAGGTTGAGCATCATTCTGAAGAGGCATGAGCACATGAGACCGTCAGCTAAGATGCGCTGGATTGTATTAGCTTTCAACTCAGATGTCAATTAATTTTTCATCTTGAATCAAAAAGATACAAATTCATGTGGGAACCTGTAAGTATAACACAAACAATTTTTAAAAATCAGGCTTATTTGTGTAAAAATATTCTGCTAAATCGGGCAATAGACTGTGACTGGAGTCTTAAACCTGCTACGATATCGCCCAAAAGTGAGTTATGTATTCAAGTTATGAGGATTTAATGAGATTAATATGGGCTTTCTTTGTTTTTACTTCACTATGGGCTGAACCACTGATGGCAAAAAATGAAGTACATACTTATGGCTTTGTTGAAAAAGCGACTTTAGTTGATAAAGAGTTAACCTTATCCGCTAAATTAGATACCGGTGCAAAATCAGCCTCATTAAACGCAAGCAATATTACAGAAATGGATGTTGATGGAGTTCCTTATCTTCGTTTTACTGTGCCCTCTAAAGAAAAAAGCTATATTTTTGAATGTCGTTATATAGGCAAAGTAAAAATTAAAGTACGCGCCAATGAAGCAAATCCTGGTGCACTTGCTGTAACGCCCATTAAACGCCCGGTAGTTCTCCTTAATATACAACTAGGCAATCAAATTAAAGCCATTCGTGTTAATTTAACGAATCGTAAACGATTTATTTATCCTTTATTACTTGGCAGAGATGCTATTATTGCTTTCAATGGTGCCGTAGATCCAGCACTCACCTTTACTTTAAAATCTAAGAGTCGTACACAGAATGAAAAGTAACACACGCCATGTTTATGGGCTGATCCTAACCCTATTATTGTTGGGTTCAGGTATCTTTCTCTATCGTCATCTTGCATTAGATGTACCCTTAACTGATACAGAGACTATTAATAGCTGGATGGTTGAGTCGAATTTACGCTTTATTGCGGATGGAAATACACCTGTTAAAGCAAGCTTTAATATTCCCTATTTACCACCTCACTTTGCTATTCTTGATGAATATTTTGTTTCGCGAAGTTACGGAGTTACTACTAATTTAAATGCTTATAACCGTGAAACCATATGGTCTATAAGAAGAGCACACGGCGCGCAATCGCTGTATTATCGCGCTATTTTTCGTCAAACCGAAAGTGATGAATCGGCGCTTCCAAAACCTTCCGCAATTAAAACGGAACCTTTGGCAGAAAATCAACGCTCTGCAGTAGAAACGATTACCGCCCAGGTACGTTCTAGTTCTGCTGATATTCAAACTTTTGCCCAAAGTACAATTAAAGAACTTAATAAAAAAGACGGCAATGCTAAGTTACTTACGAGTAATGATTTTTCTGATGAACATCTGGTTAATGCAGCTATTCTCATTCTTAATCAATCTAAGATTTTCGCTTTACCCGTTAAAGGCCTTCATTTAAATGAACAAAGTAAAGCAGAATTAAAGCCCTTTTTAGCCGTATTTAATGGTAAAAATTGGGTTTATATTAACCCAAAAACAGGAAGTGCAGGCTTACCTAAAGAGTTTCTTATTTGGCAATACGGTAATGGGCCTTTATTTAATGTTTCTGGGGGAAATAAAGCGCTATTTAACTTAACCGTATCCCCCACACCAATTAATGCCTTAAGTGTGGCTAAATCACGAGGCATAGAAGCTGACTCACAATTATTGCGTTTCTCGCTCTTACAATTACCAGTCAATGTGCAAGCAACCTATAAGATCTTACTGACCGTTCCTATAGGTGCCTTTATTATTTTACTCTTACGAAATTTTGTGGGCATTAAAACCTTTGGTACCTTTATGCCAGTGTTAATTGCCTTAGCCTTTCGGGAAACCCATGTGATCTGGGGTATTAGCTTATTTGTCATTATTGTATCCTTTGGTTTATTAGCGCGTTTTTATTTAGACCAACTCCAGCTCTTATTAGTTCCCCGTCTGGCCGCTATTCTTACCGTAGTTATATTATTGATGATCTTCATTAGTGTGGTCAGTCAAAGTCTCGCCCTCGATTCCGGACTATCCGTTGCCTTATTCCCCATGGTCATTTTAACCATGACGATTGAACGTATGTGCATTACTTGGGATGAACGCGGCGCCTCAGAAGCTTTGAAATCAGGCGTAGGTAGTTTAGTAGCCGCCGTAATCTCCTATTGGGCAATGAGCATTGAAGAACTCCAATACCTAGTTTTTGCATTTCCCGAGTTATTACTTATTCTCTTAGCGATTATTCTCTGGTTTGGCCAATACCGTGGTTATCGCCTCTTTGAATTAAAACGCTTTAAAGCACTTGCGCGAGCTGAAGCATGATTAAGCTGTTTCATCGTTTAAAAAAACAGGGCGTGTTAAGTATTAATCAACGCAATACGGATTTTGTTTTACGTTATAATCCCCGTAAATTATTTCCCTTAGTAGATGATAAATTAAAAACTAAACGGTTAGCACTTAGTGCGGGAATAGCAGTACCTCCTTTATATGACATTATTGAAACCGAACAACAAATAAGAACTTTGGCAGAACGTTTAGCTCCTTATGATGACTTCGTCATAAAACCTGCGCGGGGCTCAGGTGGTGATGGGATCTTAGTATTTAAAGATAAAGTCTTTGGTCGTTATCGCCAAATTAATGGCAAGATGACTACCCATCAAGAGTTAAGCTACCACCTCTCCTGTTTATTATCAGGGGCCTACAGTTTAGGAGGCTCTTCAGATTATGCCATTATTGAAAAAAGAGTAGTAGTTGACCCTGTTTTTGCTGAAGTCAGTTATGAAGGAATTCCTGATATTCGCATTATTACCTTATTAGGCTATCCCGCTATGGCCATGGTTCGTTTACCTACTCGCCAATCGGGAGGCAAAGCCAATTTACATCAAGGAGCAATCGGTGTGGGTGTGGACCTGTCTACCGGTAAAACCTTAGGCGGTGTATTTCAAAATGATACCATCGATTATCACCCGGATACCTTAAACTCCATTGTAGGGATAGAAGTCCCTTATTGGGATAAAATATTAGAAATAGCTTCCAATTGTTACGATTTAACAGGTTTAGGTTATTTAGGCGTAGATATTGTTTTAGATAAAGACCAAGGTCCCTTAATGCTCGAGCTTAACGCCCGCCCTGGTTTAAATATTCAAATTGCGAATAGAGAAGGTGGGTTAAAGCGCTATCGTATTATTGAAGAGCGCTTTAAAGGGTTTGGAGCGGAATCTACTACAGAGAAAGTATTATTCAGCCGACAAAATTTTGGACGATAAGCAATAATTATAGATCTAATAGATAAGTGTTGACAATTCTTCCCCTGTCTACGAAATCTACATTCTCTTTATAAATTCATATCCTTTAGATATGGATTTATATATATCTATAGTCTATAAATTTATATATCTAATCCTATCTTTTGAGATAAATTATGCCTAGACCTAAAATAAAATTAAGTAGCCAGTTCGATACTAAATGTCCTCTTCTTGAATTTGAAAATGATCTTGTAAATAATATAAAAGCTCTTGTTGCTGCAATTGAAAAAGATTATAGCAACCCTAAACTTACTATACCTGATGAGTCTGCAGAAGCAGCAAAAAAATTGGCCGAAAAATTAATAGAAAATGTAAATGCCTGGGCAGCTGGAGGAAGAAAACCACTAGGAGACAATGGACTTGTTGCACTTGCAAGTAAGTGTTCTGAATCCATTAAAGAGCATAGAGCTGCTATTGAAGCGGCTCCAGGTGCAATGAATTTTATCTGTAGAATGCTAAATAAAGTAGTAGATGCTATAAATACTCTGATTGAGTCGAAAGAAGATAAAATTACGCCCTTTAAGGTAGATAAAACGGAAATGAACTATAGTGCACATTCAGAATATAGAAACGCTCTTAAAACATATAGGGATGAGGTAAAAGGTGTAGAATATGACTCAAGCTTAGATAGCGAACCGGTAGATCCAACTAGTTAACGCAACTTTCGATATTAAAAAAATAGTCTTATAATATTGAAAAGTTACCTCATAATTATAAAGGAAAATGATGCAGCGTGTCGCCTGTTTTTGAGAAACCTGCCGGGACATCCAAGTCCCCGGCAGGGACAAAAACAGGCGACAAGTATGCCTCCGGCGGCCCTGGCCGTCCTGGTCCCCCTTGATTTTGATCCCCCTTCGGGCCTCAAAATCTACGCTC
>CANJQE010000095.1 GCA_947476305.1 Legionellaceae bacterium | reverse complement strand
TTTACCACCTTACTCTCCTGACTTAAATCCTATTGAAAAGGTATGGGCTAATTTTAAGAGAAATCTCAGAAAAGTCATAAAAAAATGTGGTAGTTTTCGTGACGCAATTACTCAGGCCATGAGGAAAACTTTTCCGGACTAGCTATACCATTAGTCATTTTTACTTTCTCAGTTGAATTCAACTCATATAGATCTTTAAAACCTTCTGATTTTTTTGAAATAATACAAAGCTTATTGTTGCTGTTGTCTTTTAAACATCTGACTTTTTAGGATGGTAAGGAAGAATCAGTCTGAATAATTCGGAAGATAAGACTTCTGTATCATTATTTCGTTGGTAATCATTTGTTTTTTTATACCATTGAGACCATTTATTAATATCCTTTGTTTTTGATTTTTTAAATATGAAGATAGATTTTTCTTTATCTATATCTACAAAGTTCTCGTCTTTTTTTGATAAATGGTCTGTTGTAGGGCGTAGTTTTTTTGATGCATTAAAAAAACCAATAGAAATCGGAGCTAACGGACGTATATGTCCAGTGTATTTAGTTGCTAGACGGGGATTCAGTGCTAAATCACGAGATTGAGATTTACGGCAGTTATTCCGAGACTCTATTACATTAGATCGAATTTGAGTTTTTTTTGGCATGCTCAACAAGCCTTAATGAATTAATCATTTTATGTTCAATGTTGATTAAAAGAGCTCGGACTGTAACAAAAGATTATTAAGAAAAACTTAAGAGGTACTTAAAATCTCTAATTAAATAAATCGAGTTAATACTAATGGTTCGCTATTATTTTTTTAAAAATTACTTTTCAATGGAAAATGAAAATTTTTCTGATTTGCGACTCCATATTAAGCATTTTGAACCGGTTGTTGTAATAATTCCAGCGAGTACTAGTTCATCGCGAATGGGCAAATTTTGAGAGAACCGTTCTAGCTGAGGTAAAGTGAAAGCTAAATGTTCATCATCCAGAGCTGAGTTGTCGGTAGGAGTTCTAGGCCCATAAGACTAAAACGGTATGAGTTGAAGCTAATTAATAACTACAGGATCCTTAAGTCAATTGGTTGTTCTATAGCTCCCTAAACCTTTAAATAAGAGTATTTAATTTGATGAGATTTTGTTTTTGGGCCAATAGCCGATACCAATAGTAAAGATGCAGCCAATAAGAACAAACCATGGCCAAGAAATCGCTGGCCATGAATCAGGGGTGAGGTTTCCAAAATTAATGTGGCACCCCGAAATAGTGATATTGATTTTCCCCAAAATAAGTACAGCCATCATTCCGCAAAGCATCGAGAAGACATTCCAGCGATCATTACCGCGATCTTTTGTAAGGATTGCCAATAAGAACACACCAAGAAGAGAGCCATAGCAATAGCCTAAAATTCCGAGAGCCATTGGAATAATCGTAAGTGAAGGATTATGTAAAACAAAATAGGCCGCAGCAGTTGCTACAATAATCATGAGCATACCAAAAATTGCGGTGGCAACTCGTGCAACGTGAATGATGTGTTTTTCGCTTTTATCTTTTTGGAAATAAGGAATATAAAAATCTTTTGTAAAGCTTGTTGCTAATGCATTGAGTGCGGCACTTGTAGAGCCCATCATCGTTGCAAAAATGCCTGCAATAATCAGACCTCGTAAAACGACTGGCATTTCATGAACAATAAAGTAGGCAAATAATTCATTTGGAGCTTGTGGCAAATATGTATCAGGATGAGTTTGATAAAAGACCCAAAGTAAAATGCCTATGGTTAAAAATAAGAAAACGATAGGTATATCTGCGAAACCTGAAAGAATAAGTGAACGTCTGCTTTGATGATAATCTTTTACCGTAAGCAGACGTTGAACCATGTCCTGATCCGTTCCATGAGTTGCCATCGTAAAAAATGTTGACGCAATAACCGCCGCAAAAATGGTGTAAGGGGTTTCTAATATCGACTTTAATGCAGAAGCAAAAGAATCACCAGGCTGGAACCCTAGGTTAATAAATCTGATATTTTTAAATCCCTGTAATTGATCACTGATAGTACCCCAACCACCAGGGATATCCCGATAAATGATAAAAACAGCACAGATGGCACTTCCTATCATAAGAACAGCTTGAATAAAATCGGTATAGACTACGGCTTTGATGCCTCCAATAGCCGTATAGATCGTAGTGAGCAGTGTGACAAAAAGAATTCCAAAGAAATAATGAATTAATTGCGGTTCTTCATTGAATAAGTAGCGCCAGATAACTACGAAGATAACTCCACCGAGATAAAGACCGACACCGATTCCTAAAATGCGAGAAACAAGAAAGATTGCGCTCGCCATGTTTTTTGTCCACGTACCGAAACGAATGGTAAGAAGTTCATAAACACTTTGAACTTTGTAGTCGTAGTAAGGTTTGATGAGAATATAGGCGATAACAAAACGAGCAATTATCGTTCCGATAACAAGCTGAGCATAGACGAAACTGCGTTCTTTGAAACCCTCAGCAGGAGTGCCTAGAAAAGTGGCTGCACTGGTTTCAGCAGCTATAATAGAGGCAAGAACAGCCCACCAAGGAATACTTCTATTACCCAAAGCGTAGTCTACAAAGGATTTGCTTTTGCGACCAATCCAAATACCTAAACCGGCAATGCCGATAAAGTAAACAAGGATAATTGTTGTATCAATCCAATCAGCAGAAGTCATCAGAGAATCCTAAAGATTTTAACTGTAGAAGTCAATCAAGCTGAGATTCTAATGAGCTAAAAAACAAAGCCCAATGTACCTTGATGCAATAATAAATCCAGTTTCCTTAGGTGACTCAAATAAGAGAAATATGCCTAAAAACAATCCGGAAAGTTCGACGATTCCGGCTTGGAACCCCTAATAAATTTCCATTTCCTTTTCCTTGATCTTCGTTTAATAGAAGCTTTATCTGTAGAAAAGGTCGTTTCTATAAAAACATTTACCTTGTTAAAATGCTCTTCCCAGCTAGGAATGGTAAATTGTGATAAACGCTCTAATTGTGCTTCTCTTAATAAACTTTTTTCTTGAGCATATTCTAAGATCATCTCCATCCATGCTCTTCCATCAATCGGGTCGAGATATTCCGGTGCGTCCTGGGCAATTTCACGGAAAATTGCTAAATCGCTGCATAGAACAGGCACATTAGTGCTTAATGCTTCTATGAGCGGTAAACCATAACCTTCAGCAAAGGTAGGAAATAGTAGGGCCTTTGCATGAACCAAATAATTTTGTAATTCTTCATCAGTCGCTGTAAGTTCAATCACCTGTTGACGTAGTTGTTGACATCGCTCAAGCAGGGCTAGAGTGTTAGTACATTCCGAACTGCGTTTACCAATAATGACTAATTTGGGTGCTTTAGAGCCTAAGTCGTCTACTAATTTGCGCCAGATATGTAAGAGTAGTAGGTGATTTTTTCTTGCGACAATAGTACTGATAATAACAAAATAAGGCCCTTCTATGGGGCGTATACTGTGTGCGAAACCAGGTTGAAAACCTGGGGCAAGATTAGTTGCCGCGGAGGGGGGAGAAGGTAAATTATTTATTTGCACATAATGAGTTAATATATTTTTTGTATTCTGTGAAACACAAAGAATACCGGCTGCATTTTTTAAACTGAGTTTGATATTAGTTGCAAATTGCTTGGCATAATTAGGATCACTATATTCTGGATGCGTTATGGGAAATAAATCATGGATCATTATTAAGGTATTTATTCCCATTTTGTTAAGTTGATTAAAATAGTTGGGGTATTTCATCCCATTTTGATCGAGTTTAAATAAAAAGTAATGATCTCTATCATTAATTTTTTCTGCAGCAAAAAGCGCTCTAATAATTAAAAGAAGAATCTTGGGATATAATTTAAAATCCCATAGAAGTAGTAATTCAGCTATTTTTTGCGAATAATGTTGTGGTAAAATAAATAGTTTGCCGCGTAGACGATAAACTAAGCGCAAATCTCCCATGTAGTAGCGTAAATAAGCTAAAATCACACGTGGTATACCGTGAGGAGGTCTTTTACGTTTCAATTCAGTGATTAAAAAAGTGCTGTCTATTAGTAAGTGCTTATTGTTCATAATCTATGAACTCTTTAGTGATGCCTTTAATGCGATTCATGTTCTAAAAGCGCTTCTTTATAACAAAGAGCCTCTGGATTTCCCATGTAACCACCTAAGTTATTTTTACCTACTATGCGATGACAAGGAATAAACAGAGCTAAAGGATTTTTTTTACAGGCTTGTCCTACTGCTCGAGGACTCGTTTGTAATTTAAGTGCTAATTCGCCATACGTTAGTGTTCTTCCAACAGGAATAACTAATAAAGCGTTCCATATTTTTTGCTGATAAGCACTGCCATGGGGTTTTAAAGGCAATTGAAAACGATGTTGATTATTAGCAAAATAGGCCGTTAATTCTAAATCTATTGACTCACTAAGGGCTGTTTTCGCTGTTGTAACCGATTTATTGGTAAATGAGGCAGTAAAGATAAAATGCTCGTTATGTACTACTTCAAAGTGACCTAAGGGAGTAGTAAAAATGGAACTAACGAGCATTTCAGTCAATCTTAGTCACCTTTTTTGCCAACTAATTTTTCTTTAATACGTGCTGCGCGACCAGCTAAGTTACGTAAGTAATATAATTTCGCACGGCGAACATCACCACGGCGTTTTACCGTAATACTGTCAACAATTGGGCTGTACGTTTGGAATACACGCTCTACACCAACGTTGTGAGAAATTTTACGAACAGTAAATGCTGAGTTTAAGCCACGATTACGTTTAGCAATTACAACTCCTTCAAAGGCCTGTAAACGCTCACGGGTACCTTCAATTACTTTTACTTGAACTAAAACGGTATCACCTGGATAAAATTCAGGAATTTCTTTGCCTTGCATTTGCTCAGCATTTAATTGATCAATAATATTAGTCATTGGACCACTCCTCAAGTCGGTTTATCCTAATTTGGAATCACCTTGTTCGCATTTAAACTCAACAAGCAAGAGCTTGTCTGTTTCACTTAACTGTATTTTTTCAAGCAAATCTGGTCTTTTTAGCCAAGTTTTGCCTAGGGCTTGTTTTCTACGCCAGCGTTCAATATCTTTATGGTTGCCGCCTAATAAAACAGAGGGAACCTGCATTCCATTAACGTCAGCGGGTCTCGTATAATGAGGACAATCAAGCAAACCATTCATAAAAGAATCTTGCTCTGCTGAATTCAAATGCCCTAAACTGCCCGGTATTAAGCGAGTTATTGCATCGATAAATACCATTGCAGCTAATTCGCCACCACTTAAAACAAAGTCCCCAAGAGACCATTCTTCGTCAACATGATGTTTGATGATACGCTCATCAATGCCCTCATATCGACCGGCAATAAATAGCAAAGATTGCTGCTCATTTGCTATTTTATTTAAGTCCTTTTGTTTTATTACTTTGCCTTGTGGGCTTAAATATATTGTTCTACAACTCTTAGGCAAATGAGTACGAGCATGCATTATTGCTTCTTTTAGAGGCTCATACATCATTACCATTCCTGGTCCACCACCATAAGGCTTATCATCAACCTGTCTATAAGGTCTTGATGACCAATCTCTAGGGTTCCAGTATTCAATTTGGACGAGCCCTTGTTCAATAGCTCGACCAGTAATTCCATAGTGCAAACCACTTAGGATTTCTGGTATTAAACTAATTATCCCAAACTGCTGCGTCACTTAAAAATCCATATCCCAATCAACTGTAATTGTTTGGGTTTTGTCATCAATCTCTATAATAAACTGACCTAGTAAATAAGGAATTAAATACCTTTTTTCACCTTGTACTACAAGTACATCATTAGAGCCTGTGGGCATAACCTCAATCACTTGGCCAAATGAGAGTCCTTGTTGGTTTATTACCTTCATTCCTACCAACTGATGCCAATAGTATTCGCCCGCTGCTAATGTAGCCAGTTGCGCTTTATGAATCGCTATTTCAACATTAGTAAGGCGAGCAACGGCTTCTCGTTCTGAGAAACCCTCGATTTGAGCAACAATGCTTTTAGTATGTATCTGGACTGACAACACTTTAATAGGCTGCCAGCTATAATTTAAATAAGCATGCCAGTCGCTATAACTTAAGATGTTATCATTAGGCTCAGTAAAGGAATAAACCGTTACAAGCCCTTTTATACCATGAGGCCGCCCAAAACGACCTACTATTACCCAATCTTCCAGCGTATTCACTTTTATTAAGCAGCTGACTCGGAATTTTTATTAAATTCTTTGATTAAGGCACTAACACGATCAGATAATTGTGCACCAACACTTTGCCATTGTTTTAATTTCTCTTCTTCAACATGTAGACGAATTTCTTGTCCACGTGCAACAGGATTGAAATAACCAATACGCTCAATGTAATTACCGTCACGGCGTTTGCGGCTATCAGTAACAACCATATGATAAAAAGGACGCTTTTTCGCGCCGCCTCGTGATAAACGTATAACGACCATTATTTTCCTCTACTTTAGAGTGGTTACATAAAAATGCTGTGTATTGTACGAAAATTAATTCAGCATGTGAAGCAATTCCCGAGAATTATTTTAATAAGTATTTATAATGCTCTGTTTTTTCCTTAATTGAGAGGTTTTAGGAGCTAACAAACCCTTATTTATCAATTAAGTTATTCACTTTATCTATAAAATACTTATTTAAACTCATCCGGCAACATACCTTTCATTCCAGGTAAGCCGCTGATACCTCGCATCATTTTTTGTAAACCACCGGGTTTTGTAAATTTTTTCATCATTTTTTGCATTTGCTCAAATTGCTTTAAGAGCTTATTTACATCTTGAATTTGTGTTCCAGACCCTTGAGCAATACGTTTTTTACGAGAGCCCGCGATGATTTTAGGCACACGTCGTTCTTTGGGGGTCATGGAGTTAATAATTGCTACCGTTTGCGCCATAGATTTATCATTAACTTGTTGCATCGCATGTTGGGGGAGCTGATTCATGCCGGGCAGCTTACTCATCATACCGGAAATTCCACCCATAGTATTCATTTGTAACAATTGTTGTTTAAAATCTTCTAAATCAAAACTTTTACCTTTTTTAAGCTTCTTCGCTAGTTTTTCGCTCGCTTGCTTGTCTGTTTTACGCTCAACTTCTTCAATTAAGGTGAGGATATCGCCCATGCCTAAGATGCGCGAAGCAATACGCTCAGGATGAAAAGGCTCTAAGGCTTCTACTTTTTCCCCGTTACCAATAAATTTAATCGCTTGGCCGGTAATATTGCGTACGGATAAGGCCGCTCCTCCACGAGCATCCCCATCCGTTTTAGTAAGGATAACTCCAGTTAAGGGCAGTGCTTCATGAAAGGCTTTTGCAGCATTTGCTGCATCTTGTCCCGTCATGCTGTCTACAACAAATAAGGTTTCAATAGGATTGACTGCTTGATGTAAGGCCTTTATTTCAGCCATCATCTCTGTATCCACATGCAGTCGACCCGCTGTATCGATAATCAATACATCCATATATTGCTTTTTCGCACTTTCTAAGGCTCTTTGTGCAATAACAATAGGTTGTTCATTAATTTCTGAAGGAATAAAGGCAACATCTATTTGTTCTGCTAACACTTTCAATTGTTGAATTGCTGCAGGACGATAGACGTCTACGCTGACTACCATTACCTTTTTGTTTTCGGTTTCTTTTAAATAACGGGCTAATTTGGCGGTACTGGTGGTTTTACCAGAACCTTGTAGACCTGCCATTAAAAACACTGCAGGTGGTTGTGTTTTGAAGTTAAGTTCGCTGCGCTCATCACCCATAATATGAATGAGCTCATCATTAACTATCTTAATAAAGGCTTGATCCGGGTTTAAGCTAGTTAATACCTCTTGACCTAAAGCTTTTTGCTTTACTTGTTCAATAAAATCTTTAATAACAGGTAAGGCTACATCTGCTTCAATAAGTGATAGACGTACCTCACGTAAAGCCTGTTGTATATTATCTTCAGATAAGCGCCCTTGGCCGCGGAGATTTTTAAAGGTGCGGGATAAGCGTTCTGTTAAATTCTCAAACATAGCAAGTACCTGGGGAAAAATACACACTATAGCACAGAGAGTAAACTAGATGCTACTTCATCACTTAAAGAGAAGTGTAGCCGCTATTTTTTATGCTTAGCTCTCGACTTCTTATGTTGCTGGGGTAGAGTAGCCCAACCTCCGCCTAAGGCTTTTATAAGTTGTATACTAGCCACTTGGCGTCTGGTCATAATATTGACTCGTTCAAGATCGGCTTGTAAGGCAATATTTTCAGTAACTACTACATCAAGAAAGGTGGCAATTCCACCGCTATAGCGATTATTGGATTGTTTTAACGCTCTATTAGCTGATTGACTTGCTGCGGTTTGGCTGCGTGTTTCTTTATCTAATTGTCGCATTGCAATTAAAGCATCTTCAACCTCTTGAAAGGCTGTTAATACGGTTTGACGATAAACAGCGACCGTTTCATAATAGCTAGCATTTGCCTGTTTTAATAAACCAAATAATCTTCCTCCATCAAATAAGGTCATTGCGGCAATAGGTTGTGCAATGGTTAAAGAGGAAACAGGTCCCAGAGACCAAAAGAGGCTTGATTTTGATAAGAGATTAGACAGAACTTGGCTTTGGAAGCCGATAATACTCGTAAGATTAACGGCGGGGAAAAACGCAGCTCGAGCAACACCTATATTGGCATTGGCAGCTTTTACTTTGAGCTCAGCTGCCGCGACATCTGGTCTGCGCTCTAGAAGAGTAGAGGGCATATTAGGTGAAATAGAAATGACACGTATCGGCATTCTGCTTGGAGCTAAAGAAAAGGTGCTGGGTATTTGCCCTACAAGAACTGCAATCGCATGTTCTAATTGTGAACGTTTTAAGTGCATATCCGCAGCTAAGGTTTTTGCATTTTCTACTTGAGTTTGCGCATTATCTACATCTTCTGCCGGAGATGCTCCACCTTGATACCTTTTTTTAGTTAAATAGAATGCTCGTTGATAAGCGGCCACGGTGGCATTTAAAATTCTTTGCGATTGATCATAACCTCTTAGTATAAAGTAATCACTAGCGAGTTCGGCGTGCAAACTCAAAGAAATGGCTGCTAAATCGGCAGCATCTGCTTTAGCTAGATTTTGATTTTTTGCTACAGCATTACGAATACTACCCCAGACATCTAATTCATAACTAAGATCGGTGGCTAGGAGATAATTATTATAAAGAGGAGTAGATGAAGGATTAGCTATAGTTTTTGAAGTTTGTTGCCGATCGGCATTACCTACTCCTAGAATGGTGGGAAAAAATCGTGCGCGCGCAACTTGAACCAAGGCTCTTGCTTGCTCATAACGAAAGAAAGCTGCCCGTACATCTTGGTTTGCAAGATCTAATTGTTCTTCTAAACGATTTAACACTGGATCTTGAAAACTGTGCCACCAAGGGGCAATTTTAGTAGTGAGTGCTGGGGTTTTAGCAAGAACCCATGTTGTTTCAGTTGTTGCTTCTTTAAAGTGCTCAGGAATAGGCATAAGCGGCCTTTGGTAGGTTGGCGCGAAAGAGCAACCGAGTAAGGTAGAACTGATTAGGCCTAAAGCAATAAATTTTCTCATGAAGCAACTCGCACCTGTTCGCCATCAATTACCGAATCAGGAGGATAAAGAATGATTTTTTCTCCTGGTTTGATACCGGATTGCACTTCTACTTCGGCACCAAAATCGCGAGTTATTTTAATAGACCTTAGTTGAACGTGATTGTTTTTATCCACGATAGCGACTTGCATGCCAGCTGCTTGAAACAATAGGGCTTCTACTGGAATGCGCACAGTATCAGCAGCCATTTTTAGAGTGAATAGTACTTCCGTATATCCACCGGCTAGCAGTAATTCTTTAGCATTATTTACTTTGAACTGCGCTAACAAGGTACGGGTTTTAGGATCAATTGCATGTGCTGTTTGAATTAACTGAGCAGAAAATTCTTTACCAGGCTGTTCGGCAAATTTTAAATTTACAGCCATATTTGGGGTAATTCGCCCAGCATAAGTTTGCGGTATCTTGACGTATACCCGTAATGGGTTAATTTGCGCAATTTCAAAAAGAGAAACATTACCCGCACTCCCTTGATTAATTAGAGCGCCCAAATCGGTATGTCGCGCTGTAATAATTCCATCAAAAGGGGCTACTACGCGTTCGAAATTCACTAGTTCTGTAAGTCTATTTACATTGGCCTGGGAGGCAAGGACTAAGGCCTCAAGTGCTGCAGCCGAGTTTACTTTTTCATCCACTTCTTGTTTAGAGACAGATTCTGTTTTTAATAAATTAACCCAGCGTTTTGATGTAATTTGCGCCAGTTTATTATTGGCTATAGCCGTATTAAGATCTGCTTCTGCTTGTCGTAATTGGGCATCTAGCTCTGGTGTTTCGATGACTGCTAACAAATCACCTTTCTTTACTTTGCTTCCTATATCTACATACCATTTTTTTATATAGCCATCAGTTCGCGCATAAATAGTAGCATCGTGCCAGGCTTTGACATCACCGGGCAGAGTAAATTGTTCTGTTCCACCAACTGATTTTGCCGTAACAGTAGAGACTAAAGGAAATTCATCCCGCACCGTTTGTTGTTTTAAATGTATGGCAGCATAAGCACGAAAAAAAATGTTAACGAGCAGCAAAACGAGTACAACAACCAGAATGACCAATACAGGTTTAGGTAATTTTTTTAAATGCGAGTGAATGATATTAGGCATTATTCTTCCTTTGCTGCGCTCTTTGTCTACGATGATGGATCACATAAAAAACTGTGGGAACAAAAAATAAGGTGGTTACGGTGGCGAAGGATAGGCCTCCAATTACTGCTCGACCCAATGGGGCATTTTGCTCTCCTCCATCACCAAGACCAAGCGACATAGGTAACATCCCAATAATCATGGCGAGTGCTGTCATTAAGACGGGGCGTAAACGTGCTTTTCCAGCAGAAAGAGCCGCAATTAAGGGATCATTATGTTCTTCAAGATATTGGCGAGCGGAGCTGATAATTAGAATACTATTAGCAGTTGCAACGCCCATACACATAATTGCCCCTGTTAATGCTGGGACACTTAATGTGGTATTGGTAAAAAATAACATCCAAGCAATGCCTGCCAGTGCTGATGGAAGTGCAGTAATAATAATGAAGGGATCAGTCCATGATTGGAAATTAATCACAATTAATAAGTAAACGAGCACTATGGCGGATCCAACTAGTTATCGCAACTTTGCCGCCTCTAGTTTGTGTTAAAAATTTCAATAGGACTTTTATAGTTTAAACACTTTCTTGGCCTATTATTTAACTCATTCTCAACAGTACTAATTGCATCATCACTAATGGTGTTAA
>CANJQE010000094.1 GCA_947476305.1 Legionellaceae bacterium | reverse complement strand
ATACCGAAAACCTATGGATGTTTATAATTATAGGGAGGAGCAGTTAGTTAAACTGGTAGCATAACGGGTTGATTGGGTAGGAAAGAAATTATTAAATTAATTGTCTAGACAAGTAGTGGCACTATATAAATCGGTACACCGCAGCAATCGCAACAATCATTTCCAATATCAGCAAAGGGAGTAAAATAGGCAAAAAAATCAAGGAGACACAGGATTTAATAAAACTAAATTCTAGTGTATCTTCACGGATTGTTTTTTGTAATTGGGTAATTTTAGAGTTTATATCCCTGAAATCTTTCTTTGAAATATTATCCAAAATACCAAATGCCTGGTGAATTGATTCTTTTTGTGGGTACTCTTTTTCCAAAAGTTTTAATGCTGCTATTTTATCTAATAATAACCGCTTATATTTATCATTTCCTGGATAATATTTTATGACCTTGTTGCTTAATCCATTATATTTATCATCTAGCGATTTATTTTCAAAAAAATTAATCATTTTTCGTACCTCTAAAATATAAGGTCTCAACCTTGGTGGCGGCTATTCTAGCAAATGAATCTTAAGCTAAAATTAAGAGCCTGAAGTGTTTCGGCTTTTAATATGGGCTTATCCAGCGAATGAAAATTCCCTTAATTTAGTTAAGGAAATTGGTACGGTAGATAGGGAACCACCTCTATTTTGAGACATCGTCTCAAATAGTTTTAAAAATGCATATAATCCATCCACTGGACTTAATATATTGAACGTACATATATAAATATAGTTCGTTAACTCCATTATCTAACACCAAAGTGAACTTTGATTTTTGGCTAGACTTTTTGAACCAGGTTAGAGGTAAAATGGATAAATCATGACTTTCCATGCCATTGTTAACAAACCCATCCTTTACTGACTGGTATTTGTATATTTTTATAATAATTTTGAATTAAAACTCTATATGCGGCAACATCATTTGGATGCGTTCCTCTACAGAAACAGGGGGTAATTCAATAAGTTGGTAGCCTAAATTAAAATAAGCTTGATAAATCAATTCGCCAATTTTTCTTGCTGTCGCATTGTCTTCAACACGAATTTCATCTTGGATTAGAGGAAGTTGGTGGCAGTAGAATATTTTTTTATAGCGTAGGTGTTGGCAGGCTTGCTGCATGTGCGGGGCTTCTAATTGATAAAAATCAAAATAACCTAAACTGTCTGCGGTGCCGCGATCAAAAAAAATCTGTTGTTGTGCTTGTAAGCGGCGCTCGCGTTTTAAGGCAATCGCTAAAATTCCACGTTGTAATTGACGATTATTTTGTTGAATGTGTTCTAAAGTGTGATTATTAGCAAGTAAGCCTTCGATGTAATCTCTCGCCACTTCCGGAGCGATAGAATAGCCTTGTTGTGCTAAGTGATTAATTAAGGTGGTTTTTCCTGAGGAGGGGGCGCCCGTAATGACGTACCAATTTGTTTGAATTATCACAGTTCAATCCATGTAAGTAGCTTGAGCATCATTCCCTTTTTATGACTTCTAAACGTTTTGTAGCCTGGATGGAGCGTCAGCGAAATCCGGGATCAGTGCTACGAAATTCCCAGATTTCGCTGACGCTCCATGCAGGCTACAAGGACTATTAGGTTAAGGAAAAATCCTAGGTTGGGCCTTAGTCCAACATTTTTTAACTTAATTACAAGGCGTAGTTATCAATCAAGCGAATATCGCCAATCATCACTGCAGCAAAACGACGATTGTAGTGTTCTTCAATATATTCTACGCTTATCCCTTTTTCTTTCAGTGTTGCAATTATCATGGCACAAGCTTGGTTTTGATGGAATATCTGCGCAAACTCTTCGGCAAGAATTTTTTGTTCTTTAGAAAGGCGATTATTGCGCGAACTATAAGCAAGACCGCTGGCTTCGCGAATAGTAGGGCAGGGGATAATCTCTATGTCCATAAAAAAAGCCTCCGCCATGCCTTTAATTAATAGATATTGTTGGTAATCTTTTTCACCGAAATAGGCGCGACTAGGTTTTATTAATTGTAATAACTTCATTACTACCGTTAAAACCCCATTGAAATGCCCTGGTCGATGTGTACCTTCCATCAGGGTACACAATTCCTTTTCCTGAATTTGATAATTGTAACCATCAGCATACATTTCCTGCTCATTCGGAAGGATACAAAAATCGACTCCAGCATCAGTCATTAATTGTATATCTGCCTCTAAGGTTCTTGGATAATGGTTAAAGTCATCGCTTCGGTTAAATTGGGTTGGATTTATAAATAAGCTAGTCGCGGTGTAGTCATTTTCTTTTTTGCTTTTGATGAATAAAGATTTATGACCATCATGTAAATTGCCCATAGTAGGGGCAAAACCTAGCTGTGTATTAACTAAGGTTTGGCGAAAACTACGCCAGGCTGCAATAGTATTAAAAATTTGCATCATTGTCTCACTTAAAATACATATTCATCTGAAGGAAACTGTTGCTTTTCAACTTGTTTCGCATAAGTATTTAAGCCTTCGAGCAATGCCTCTTTGCCTTTTGCAAAGCGTTTAACAAATTTTGGGTTAAAATTGTCTTGAAGACCTAAGAGATCATGCCACACTAAGACTTGACCATCAGTGTCTACTCCTGCACCAATACCGATAGTAGGTATATTGATTGAGTTAGTTATTGTTTTGGCTAACTCATGAGGAACACATTCAATAACTAAAGCAAAACAACCTGCTTCCTCTAAATGTTGCGCCTGTTGTACTAAAAGATTCGCCTGTTCTTGATCTTTGCCTTGGACTTTATAGCCGCCTAATTGATGGATGGATTGAGGCGTCAAGCCAATATGTCCCATTACTGGGACACCAGCATGAACGATATGGGAAATAGTAGTACAGGTATCGGGATCAGCGCCTTCAATTTTAACTGCATGCGCTCCTGCTTGCATAATCCGTTTTACATCGATCATGGCATGTTCTAAGGATATTTTATGACTTAAGAAGGGTAAATCAGTAACTAAAAATTGTTTTCCTAGGCCACGAGCAACGGCTTCCGTGTGGAGCACCATCATTTCTACTGTAGCCATCAGGGTATTTTTATGACCATGGACGGCCATGGCAACTGAGTCACCAACTAAGATACAATGCACCTCCGATTCAGCTACAGTACAGGCGGAAGGATAATCATAGCAAGTGACCATAGCAATTTTATGTTGTTCTTGTTTTTTTCTTTTAAATTCATGAATTTTCATCGCACGCTCCTGTACCTAATAAAGTAGGATTATCAATCGATAAAGACTGAGGAGGGCGTAGATAAGAGTCGTAACTATTGAGTAACACAGGTACCTGTCGCATGGATCAAGTCCTCCAAAAAAATAATTTATAAAAGTCGCTGCTCCTTTCGGAGTCAGCGCAGTCCCTATTATCATATAATTAAATGACAATAAGGTGAATAGGGCTCTTGCATAAGTTGCATCATTTGTTTTACTAAATAAAAACCTACAGTGATGCAAGAGCTCTATTATTTATCATAATTATAGAGCTATTTTGTTTAATTAGTGGCTTCTTCTGGGTAAATCACCGAATTTTTATGTTCCCCTAACCAAATTTCCTCTTCACTTAAGGTAGTTTCAATGAATTCAATGGGTACCCCTTTTTCGATAATCATGGCTACTTTAAACCCTGCAATAGGTTCATAAGGTCCTAAGACGACTTCTTTATTTTTGATGGCCTCCTCGAGATTACTGACTTTAAAGGCGATATGTGGGACCTTTTGAATTAAGGGATGTAACGATGAGCCTTCTTCAAAGCGATGATATTGAATTCTAAATTCCGTATCTTGGCCACCGCTGGTATACATTTTAAAAGTCGAGCTGTATTTTTCTCCCTCTCTAACTTCTTGGGTAGGGATGCCCATGTGGTGGTATTCGTAGTCTACTGTTTTAATAGTCATTATTGTTCCTCATGATTCGGGTTTAATTAAATCATAGATTGTGTCTCTTAAATTGTGAATAGAGAAAAATATCATATACTATGAACTTAAAGTTCATAAACAAAGGAAGGTCATGCATTTTTATAATCGCGGCCAAATTCTCTGTTTTTTACAAGTAGCTGAATTGGCTAATTTTTCCCTGGCTGCGCAGCACTTGAATTTTACGCCTACAGCAGTAAGTAAACAAATTAAAAACCTAGAGCAAGTGCTTGGCGAACAACTATTTCTTAGAAGTACACGCAAAGTGCAACTAACAGAGTTTGGTTCTATTTTTTATAAAAAATGTAAACAAATTGAAGAAGAAATTTCTTCCGTACATCAGTTTATTGAATCCAGTCGTGATATACCACAGGGGCTACTGAGAATCTTAGTGTCCACTATTACCAGTAAAGAATGGGTATTAACGTATTTAAAGGAGTTTTTAAATGCTTATCCTAAGATAGAACTCGAACTTGATTTTTCAGAAGAAGATGAGGCTTTAGGCCGCTCTGACATTGATATCATGGTAGGTTTTCCTCTTATCCCACCTGCCACGGAATATTTAAAATACAGGAAAATGTATCGTACAAATAACATCCTCTGCGCTTCAAAGGGATTTATTGAGACTTATGGAAAACCTCTCGTAGCCGAAGACCTAGTAAAATTTAGAATTATTTCCCATAGCTTACGTAAACCAGCTCATTTTTTGACTTTAGCCTCAGGAGAGCAGCTATATTGCGGTAAACCCATTTTATATATGAATCAATTTTCTGCTTTAAATCTGGCCTGCTTAGACGGAGTCGGGATGTTTTTGACCGGGGATACTTTAGTGCAAACTTGGCTCGCCTCCGGTGATTTAATCCAATTACTACCCCAGTATCAATTCAGACAACATGATATTTATATGTTTTATCGAGCCTATGATTATGAGCTGCCCAAGATTCGTGTTTTTTTGGATTTTTTTACCGCCAGACTATCCTCATAAGGTCATTTATAATATGATGCAAAAACCTACATTCTGCTAGGTATGTGTAATTTATCTCATAAGATTTATATAATCTTATTCTTTTTTCGTTTTATTAGGAGCGAATATGCTAAGAAATACACACGGCCATGCTTCCGCACAAAGCGGTCAAGCACCACATCAAACGGTAACTGTTTCAGCAGCCCCTTCAGGTAGTGCTGTTGTTGTGACACAGGGGGCACCTTATCATCACCATCATCACGCCCATGCTTCTCATCCTTCTACTGTGGTAGCTGTAGTGGTACCTAGTAGTACGCCTGCAGTAGTTGTGACTCAAGGCCCTAGCTTCCCTCCTGCCGGATATTATTCCAATCCTTATGCTCCCACATTGATGTTTACTCCACCAGTTCATGGACACCCTCATGTTCCGACTCACGGTCATGGACATTCTCATGTACATGGTCATCCGCCCGCGCATGGTCACGATCATAGCCACACACATTCACATGGACCTTTTGGTCGTTAGGAATTTAAGCCCCTATTCGTATAGCCAATAGGGGCGGCTAGTGGTTTTCTCTAGTGCAAAACTAAGTTACTATTCCTTTTTTTCTAAAACAGCAGATTCTGATGCATTTTACCGATTATTTAATGACTCCTGGCGAGCATTCTTTAATACTCGAAGGAGCCGTAGGCTCTTTAGAAGCCGTATTATCTGTTCCTGAGTCAAAAAATACTTCTTATGTTGCGCTTATCGGTCATCCCCATTCTTTACAGGGTGGAACGATGAATAATAAAGTCGTTACTACTTTAGCTCGAGTATTTAAAGAATTAGCTATTCCTTCCTTGCGCTTCAATTTTCGTGGGGTTGGTCAATCAGCAGGTTCTTATGATCAGGGGATAGGTGAAAGTGAAGACATGCTTCTTTTCGCTAAAGAATGGCAAAAAAAACAGCCAGACCTCCATTTTATTTTTGCAGGATTTTCTTTCGGTTCCTACGTTGTTTATCGAACAGCAGCTCATTTTCCACAGTCTTTGTTAATTACTATCGCGCCACCTGTTCATCATTATGATTATACGGAATTGCAAACTGACTTATCCTCTTGGTTAATTGTACAAGGTGATATGGATGAGGTGGTTCCTTATACTTTGGTTGAAGAGTTCGCGAAACAGCGGGCTCCTGAAATTTCTATGATTACTTTTGCGGAAACAAGTCATTTTTTTCATGGAAAATTAATCGAACTTAAATCACAATTAATAGACTATCTTAAGCCTCAGGTTGACTCTGTATGACCTTAATTGAACGCTATAAGGCGGTCATTGCTAGTGGAGAAATCAATGATGATCCCTTACAACGAGTCATTTTAAGCCAATTGCAAAAACTAGCCGATGATTTAGAGCAATCGCAATCATCTTGGTTTTCTTGGGGAAAAAAATCTGTGAAAGGGGTTTATATTTACGGCCCAGTGGGCGTTGGTAAAACCTATTTAGTCGATTTATTTTATGATTGTTTGCCAGAGAAAAAGAAAGCCCGCTTTCATTTTCACCATTTTATGCAACAAATTGATGCGCAATTAAGAAGGTTACAAGGGCAAAAAGATCCCGTGCGCCTTATTGCTAAAGAAGTAGCAAAAACTACGCGTTTATTATGCTTTGATGAATTTTTAGTCGATGATGTGGCTTATGCGATGATTTTAGCGGAATTATTACAGGCTTTGTCGAGAGAAGGGGTGGTTTTGGTTGTTTCTTCTAATACTAAGCCTGATGATTTGTATGCCAAAGGGGTACAAAGGCAACGTTTTTTACCGGCGATTGCTTTAATTAATAAAGAATGTGTAGTGATGCATTTAAATGAACAAAGAGATTATCGCCTAGGCCGTCAACCTTTGTTAGATGCTTATTTGTACCCTCTAAATGAACAAACAGAGAAGAAAATGGAGGAGCAATTTGCTCTTTTAGCGCCTAACTCTGAAGTTAATCAGTGCGTGATGATTCAAAGCCGCGGGATTCCCTATCTTAAATGTAGTTCTAAATCCATTTGGTTTGCTTTTGAAGTGCTTTGTAATTTTCCACGTAGTCAACTGGATTATTTAGAAATATCCGATCGTTTTGAACATGTCTTCGTCAGTGGCCTACCTAATTTAACTGTCAATCATACCGCTCAAGCCATTATGTTTATTCATTTTATTGATGTGATGTACGATCGCGGAATCAAAGTAATTATTTCCGCAGCAGTGCCAATGAATGAGTTATATCTTAGTGGTGAGATGGTTGACTCTTTTAAAAGGACTTTAAGTCGTTTGAATGAAATGCAATCAGTAGATTATTTAAGCCGCCATCCTCGTCGTGAAGTTCACGATATTATTGAGTAGTCTGTCTAATTTTTCTCTTTTTAAGAACGTATTGTATCTATTGTGGTCGTTTTCCTCTGAAAAATGTGTAATTTTTTACTTAATTGAGAATGATTCTCGATTCCATTTGTGCTAGAATTCATTATCGCTTCATATCTGTATTATTTGATGACTTATATAACCGAATTAGAACAAGGTGATAGAGTGCGTTTAGTTGATTTTGGTTCAACTGAAGCACAGTACAGACGAAAATTACTCTCTTTAGGTGTTACCCGCGGCGTTGAATTTTTAGTAGTGAGAAAAGCACCGCTAGGCTGTCCTATGCAAATAGAAGTACGCGGTACTTCTTTAACCTTACGTAAAGAAGAAGCGAGTCATTTGTTATTGGAGCGGATATGACTCACTTATTATTAGTTGGTAATCCTAATTGTGGTAAAACCACCTTATTTAATGCCTTAACTGGCTCTAATCAACGTGTAGGTAATTGGGCGGGAGTCACTGTTGAAAAGAAAACAGGTGAATTTAATCTAGGCATACAATTAGTACAAATCACTGATTTACCAGGTATTTATTCTTTAGTGGCGCACACTAAAGGATTGAGTCAAGATGAGCAAATTGCTGTACAAGCGGTAGTGACTCTAGAGGCTGATTGCATTATTAATATAGTAGATGCCTGTCATCTGGAACGTCATTTATATTTAACCAGTCAAATTTTAGAGCTAGGCAAACCGGTACTTGTTGTCTTAAACATGATGGATGTAGCGCAGCAACGCGGTATTAGCATTGATGTAGATAGTCTTAGCAAGGAATTAGGTTGTCCTGTTGTCCCTATTCAAGCTCATAAAAATATAGGAATACCTCTTTTACATGAACGATTAACTACTTTACCGACTGCTACAAAACCTTTAACCCTCCCCATTAACGAGCCTGTTCAAGATATTTTAGATCGTATAGAAAATCACTTAATTGCTAAGGGCTATGTTAGAGCACAAGCTTATTATTATGCTCGTCGTTTTGCTGAAGGAGATGCTTTAGCTGAACTAGAAAATGACTTATCGATTAATGAACCAGACCTGGATGTGGTATTAGCCGATGCGCGCTATCAGAAAATTCATCAAATAGCTCTAACTAGTCAGAAAAAACAAAGTGATACGAGTGAGCATTTTACAGCGAAATTGGATAGGCTACTACTGCATCGTTTTTTTGCCATACCCATATTTTTTGCCTTAATGTATTTGATGTTTTTATTTGCGATTAATATTGGCGGTGCCTTTCAAGATTTTTTTGATATCAGTACCGATACGCTCTTTGTACAAGGTAGCGCTTGGTTATTAAACCAATTTAATACGCCTAATTGGCTAATCGCCTTAATCGCTAATGGAATAGGGAAAGGGATTAATACTACTCTAACCTTTATTCCTGTTATTGCTGCGATGTTTTTCTTTTTGTCTTTATTGGAAACCTCAGGCTATATGGCAAGAGCGGCTTTTGTAGTTGATAAAGCGATGCGCGCTATGGGATTACCTGGAAAGTCTTTTGTGCCCATGATTGTAGGATTTGGTTGTAATGTGCCGTCTATTATGGCTGCACGCACTTTAGATTCCGAGCGGGATAGGCTGTTAACGGTAATGATGAGTCCCTTCATGTCTTGCAGTGCCCGATTAGCCATTTATGCTGTTTTTGTTGCTGCTTTTTTTCCTACAGGTGGCGCTGCTGTAGTTTTTTCTTTGTATCTATTCGGTATTGTGATGGCAGTTTTAACTGGGTTTATTTTACGTAAAACTCATTTTAAAGGAGAGGCCTCTCCTTTAATTTTAGAATTACCTGCTTATCATCGCCCCTCATTAAAGCGTTTATTAAAGGAAACGGGCATTCGGTTACGGTTTTTTATATACCGCGCAGGTAAGTTAATTATTCCCATTTGTGTCCTTCTCGGAGGATTAAATGCAATTACTTTAGGGGGCGGCCTTAGTTCAGGAGAGGCAAGTACACAATCCTTACTTTCTTTAATTGGTCAATGGATGACGCCTTTATTTTCTCCAATGGGAATAAGCCAAGAAAATTGGCCAGCAACGGTAGGATTGTTAACGGGGATGCTGGCTAAAGAAGTGGTTGTGGGTACTTTAAACGCCTTATATGTACAGGCTGGTAATTTAGGTGAAGTGGCCGCTGCGCATTTTGCTCTTTGGGGAGGGATGGCTTCTGCTTTATGGTCTATTCCTCATAATCTTGGGGAATTAGGTGGTGCTCTAGGAAATCCTATAGCGGCGAGTGCTGCTGATAGTGAACTTTCTGCTTCTGTATATGGAATAATGGCGCAACGATTTGATGGAAAGATAGGCGCTTATGCGTATTTACTTTTTGTCTTACTTTATATTCCTTGTGTGTCTACTATGGCTGTTATTCGCCAAGAGGCGAATAACAAATTGATGTGGCTTTCCGTTATTTGGTCTTTTGTGATTGCTTATGCCGCTGCAGTTCTCTTTTATCAAACGGCCAAGTTTTTAGTACATCCTACTCAAAGTATCCTTTGGATCTTAGGTATATCCTTCAGTTTATTGAGTATGATCGCTTTATTTTATTACAGTAATCGTACTTTTAGGAGACATGGTGTTATTGCAAATACGTAATTACATACATCGAGAGCGGGTAGTTAGCACGCAGCAATTAAGTCGTGAATTTCAAGTGGATTTCGCTGCTTTACAACCTATGTTGGATATTTGGGTTGGTAAGGGAGTAATTTCTAAATGTACGCAGAGTACTAGCTGCAAAAGCGCTTGTTTTAAATGTCGAACTCCTCCAGAGTATTACCAATACTTGACCTTCTAAACCTCATTTTTAGGTTCAAACAAAATAGAATAGGATTGCTTTCAAACAAGGCAATAACTAAGCGTCTAACTAAATAATTTTACTGGTTTTTTACGCTTATTTACTTTATCTTGCGTGCTTGCCTATAAAATATGGGCTAATATTGAATCATAAACCTTTACTATTGAGGTACATCATGTCTGAGATTGAAATTAGTGTAAGTTCAGACGCTCAGGACGCGAGTACAAGTTTAGAAGCGCGTAAATTAGAAATGCTCGCTGATTTAAATGATCCCATTACTTTAGTAGAACGAGTATATCAAATTTGGTGGAATTGGGCTGATTTCCATCTCTACGTTGTTTCGCCACATATTGAGAGTATTTCTCCTCCTATCATCATCGAACCCGAATATATTTCAGACGAGGAAAAGGAGTTTGTTTATTCAATCCAGGATCGAGGCGATAAATTATCTACATCTAAAAGTGAAGACATGTTTGATGCGGGAAAGTCCATGTGTAAGTTATTTTTTACTATTGAAAAAATGATTAACATTTTAATTGAACGACTCAAATCAGGTGGAATAGATACGGAAACCGAAGTGCAAATTGCTTTTGGAGGCCATCAAATAGCTCAAAGAAAAGCATTTGAATCAATTATCAATTTGAGCTATAACGTAGTAGTTACTAATTTTGACCCAGGAAAATGGGGTGAAGATTATTTACAAACGGTCAAACGTATCGCTGATAAAGGTTATGGTTATCCATCAGAAACACCTCGCCAACCGTATAGACAACCGCATAATAGTTCGAGTGCGGGTATTAAACGTTAAGAGAGTGCTTGTACAAGCCGCCTCTTTGCATTATTACAGTGTTTATTCCTAGTTCTGCGGTGCTCATTTACTTGATGTGCCCCGCGTCCTCGAAGAGGAATCCCTTGTCCTAAAGCAAAATCTACGAGTAATGCAAGAACTCTAATATGCCCTGCTTAAATTTGTATCTGCGTTACTCAGAGTCCATGCCTTTCGTAATAAAGGAAAGACTGTCTATGTATAATTTACTTAAATCTAGGCCATTAATACTGGCTTCTGACACATCTTCCCATTGGCCGGATTCATAGGCAATAACCAAAGCAAGTAGTTCTCCTAATGGTCCTGATTGATCGATAAGCGCTTTGCTAATATCCTCAGATAAGGTAATTTTATTAATCAATTCTTCCATGGGTTTATTGAGCAGGCAATCTAAGATAGAAAGTAAGCCCACGGTATACGCCGCTTGACTATTAATATGAGTGCTACTGACTTTAGCAATTTCTTGTGCCATATGTGCTCTAATTAAGCCTGATTCCAATACTTCCATCGGTTTGTCAGAAATATTCT
>CANJQE010000093.1 GCA_947476305.1 Legionellaceae bacterium | reverse complement strand
GTAGATTTTGAGGCCCGAAGGGGGATCAAAATCAAGGGGGACCAGGACGGCCAGGGCCGCCGGAGGCATACTTGTCGCCTGTTTTTGTCCCTGCCGGGGACTTGGATGTCCCGGCAGGTTTCTCAAAAACAGGCGACACGCTGCTTTGATATGGGCTTGCCTCTATATTTCGAATCAGATCTTTAGCTCGTGAAATTAGACCATAGGAGTGGGGATCTATAAGTTGAAACTCTAATTCAACCCCGATCGAAGCCACTGATGATTTTTTAAATGGCAATTTTCTCATAAAAACTCCCTGAGGAACCATACTCCTTTGTTAATTATAAACTAAAGTAAACAAATCAAATAACAAGGTAGTAACTTGGCTTCATTTAAAAGTCGCACAAGATGTTGGTTACGTACACTAAATCAATTGCTTCCACCTTGTTCCATATTTAATTCATTCATTACTGATTTATTAAAGAAAACAGTACCACCTAAAGCAATGGTTCCCATTGCATATTCTTCATGGTTTGGAACACCTAATTTTCGAGCAATGTAAATATCAAGAGGAAGAGACAGTGCTGTTTCAGTTTCATCGGCAACTGGCACACCGCCCCGTGGTGATGCCAAAACAATTACATTGGACTTATGAGCAAAATCTTTAAGGTAGGATGCTAAAATGTTTCCTGCCTCATATCTATCCCTGAATTTATCCATTGTTCACTATAATAAAAATTGAGGCTATTTATTGGGGGGCATGAACAAGAAGTACCGGCATGGTTGCAATGCGCATAATGTCTTCTGCTACACTGCCTAAAAAGAAGCGACTAAAACCTCGTCGTCCGTGAGTACCTAAAACCAGTATATCTGCAGGCCAATCCTTTGCTTCTTCAATAATAAGCTCAGCTATTCTGCCTTGTAATAGCTTCAGCTCAAGGAGGGATTTTTCAACCTTAATAGACGATTTGCTTTCTATCGTGTGTACTGCAGCATCTAAAATGACTTCTCCCTTTTCTCTTAATTCTGCAACTAATGAGAGGTAATCAAAACTTGGTCCACCAGCATAGAAGACTGATTCATCAACCACATGGAGAACACGCAAATGAACTTGTTGATCCTTTATTAATTTGAGAACCTCCTGCACAGCAGCATTAGAGGCCTCACTCCCATCAATTGCTAGCATAATATTTTTATAAAACATGATTCCTCGATTGAAATAGCTTGTTATTTGTTGAAAAGTATAGACCAGAATTTTCAGATGCAACTCGATAGTATGACAAAATGCGCGAGCTGGTTTGACAATGCTATTGCACAAACTTTGACAAACAAAAGACAGGATGATAAACTGTATAGAAATTAATCAATATGTTGTGGAATTAATCATTGTGAAATATAAATTCTTCGATCCAGCCGCACAAGAGGTAGCCCTCCAAGAGCTTCTTTCAAAAACGGATAAAGAACTATGGGATTATCGTCAAGAGATGTTGAATAAATCTCCGCAAATGTTAATGAATTATCTGTATTATGAACGAAAAATAGATAAAATCTTACGTAACGCTATTATTGAGCGATTAGCTAAATTGCAAGAGGTTTCACCAGCGAATCCTATAGAAAAACCAACAATGATTATTTCCGATATTGATAATACTTTCTTGTCATCTCGAGATCCGCGTTATGAAAGCAAATCCACACCTTATCCTGGAATTAGGCAATTATACGATGCATTGCTTCATGGTAATAGTACTTATGATTTACCCGTTAGACGAAATGGCTCCGCGCGTGCTTTTCTAACAGCGCGCCCTGGTCAGCCGATGTTTAAAAATTTTACGCCACTGAGCGATAAAATGAAAACGATAACCTCTGACTCTTTAGGTGCTGCTGGTATCGCGCCGGAAAAGCAACTTATCTTATGGGGAGATTTTATCCACTGCTTACCCCTACCAGGGAATATGTATAAAAGTCTAGGGAAAGGAAAAATAGCGAACTTTGAGAAGTTTTCAAAATTGTATGCAGGATATCAATTTATATTTTTTGGCGATAATGGAGAGGCAGATATCGATGTAGCAAGGAATTTACATCGAATCGCTGGAGCGAATATGTCAGCGAGGTTTATTCATGATGTGAAAGGTATAAGTCGAGATAAAATTGCAGAGTATGCGGAGGAAAGTATATTTATCTATACGTCAACAATTGATGCCGCTATTATTGCTTTGCAAAGAGAATTAATTTCCAATGAACAAGCATTGACGATTGCTACGGCTGTAGTTAATGAAACTGATGAGACAGCTGTTCCGCAAGAAGCTAAGTCAGTGCTTGCCTTTAACAATCGTTTAGATGCGATAATTAGTGATCTAGACCGACTGCATAAGATCTCAGGGGCAGAACAAATAGTTGAGCTTAGTGAAGTAATTAGGAAAAAATATATTCAAAAACCTGATAATCAATCGTGCTTGGTAATGTAAAAGGACTCCTTAAAATATGAACAATTAATTGACCATTTTTGATACGGCTTTAGGACAATTAGCTGCTAAAAAATTAGTCAAAAGAGAAGCGTGCACTCCTTTAGCCATTTTGGAGTGAAAATACAGAAAACAATCAGTTCCCATGTCATGTATACCACAAAATAATTTCTTATTTGGATAATGAAGATAGTTTTTAGATTTATTCCAATTTACAAGCAACATCACATAGGTCTTTCATCGAAATGGTAGTTTGTCTAATTATTGACGCTGCCTGGTTTGAGGTTGAAATATACTGAGCTTAATGTACACTATTTTGCTTTACAGCATAAAAATAGTAAGGCATCGCTTTTTATTTTTAAGTAAGTGTTTTTTAAGTAGTGAGTTATGAACTTCTCGTAGAAAGGGGGTTCTTTGGTGAACAAAATTTAATTTTATCGCTCTTGCGTCAATTAATATATTGGAAGACTAGCTTTATGGGTAAACGAGTGAATAAAGAGAAAAAAAACAAGGGGTTCCTACTCAGTATTTTTTCTGCGCCACCAATGGAAGGAAGTTATTGCACACCAGATGTTTGTTTTGCAAATACCCCTCAGACATTTTCAAGTACTTCTTTGATTCCTCCATCCTCAGAGCTGTTTAAGCATAAAGTTTTAGAGCCATCTCAAGAAGAGTCGACAATCTTAACTAAGTTTTCATCGCTAGTCCCTACGGAATTATTTGAATTAATTAAACAAGCTGCTAAGCAAGGTTTCTTGATTTCCATGTTAATTACTTTAGTCAATGAAGGTGCTACTGATTTATTAAAAAAACTTCATTATCATCCTAGCCACATTTATTTCATTAATCAGGCTCTTCGCGCTCTGTTGCTGATAGCATTGGGCAACTCTCCCTCAATGGCACTTGCTGTCCCTGTGGGTAGTTATGTATTGAGTAAATATGGCAAGATGAGTAACGAGCAGGCTAATTCTCTTACAACAGGATTAGCTGTTGGTGCCTATCTAACATTTTCTGAGAATAGTATTTGGAGCACTTCAATAACATTGCTCACTTCCGTGGGTACTAGTTTATTGGGAAGCAGGGGCGCTCAATTAGGCTACAAATATCTAAGTGATACGTTCTTTTCTCGTGATGAGCCGATTGATAATGAAGAAGAAACTGTATTGAGCGCTGCTACACCTCAATAAATATACAGGATTTTTCTAACTATTTTACCTGTAAGTAATGTCTCCCACTGAGTTGGGAGACATGTGAGTAAGTCGTTCAATGGAATAACTATTTGTATCGAAATTACTCTTTTATAAAGCCTTCTTCTTTCAGGGATTTCTGAATAGACAATCTATCTTTTAGCTGCATCTGGTAAGAAATTAGCTTGGGATAAGTGCTCAGATCGATTTTACAACTCTCAGCCCATCGCATCATGACAAATAAATAAGCATCAGGAAGGGTAAAATGATCACCAGCTAAATATTTTGTATGCTCGAGCGATTGATTAATATACTTAAATTTAGACTTAATCAAAGGAATAAATACGGTGTTTTTAACTTCGTCAGAAACAGTAGGGTTAAAAAGACCACCAAAGCTTTTATGCACTTCAGTTGTGATGTAATTAACCCACTCCAACACTCGATAACGCTCAAAATTGCCAACAGCAGGCAGCAGGGAATGTGCCTTAGCTGTATCAGCAAGATATTGCAGTATTACCGCATTTTCTGTCAGTACTACTCCATTATCTAACTGTAATGTAGGAACTGAACCTTTGGGGTTAATCTGAAAAAAGTCCTGATCAGATTCGGTCTGTTTGGTTTTTAAATCAACCGATTCAAACTCACTTTTTAAGCCTATTTCATTAATAACAATGCGAACAACTAAGGAGCAAGCACCCTTGGAATAAAATAATTTCATCTCGTTAACTCTCATATTTATTATTGGCAGATCCACTTTATGATAATTTACCTCAATGGTAAATAACAATGAATTACAGTAACTTCTCAATAAGCTCGGGATGACGTAATTTCCCGGATTTATTGAGAAGTTACGAATTACATAGCTAACAATATGAATTGAGTCTACAAATCTTATAAAAGTGATTTTTAAAGGTTCAACTATCTTCTTATGTCCCATCTAAACTATTAAACATATAGATCCAACTCAAATTGCTCCCTTGAGACCTAATTTAGTATTTACTGGGAAATGTATCTAATCGCGTTATTTGATACGTCTAAGATAAAGGTATTTAGCTTCTCCTATAAAAAAAGGACTTCAAATGAGTCGCAACTCTCAAACCGGATTGATACGAGCCCTTGGTTTAGGTGCTTTAATTATTTATGGTGTGGGGGACATACTTGGCGCAGGAGTTTATGCTCTTATAGGTAAAATTGCGGGTCATGCGGGTTCATTAACTTGATTTTCATTTGCTATCGCAATGGGGATTGTATTCCTCACTGCACTGACTTACAGCGAACTTGGTAGTCGTTTTCCCAGAAGTGGCGGCGTTTCCATTTATATTCAGGAGGCTTTTGGTTCTCAATGGTTGTCGATATTAGCAGGCTTATTACTCTTTAGCGCAACTATTTTATCGCATGCATTTGTTGGATATCTTGCAGCCTTTGGATTTAAGCTCCCTAATTGGCTTGGTGTCTCCGGGTTTTTGATCATTTTACTTTTAATTAATCTACGTGGAATCAAACAATCATCAATGGCCAATATAATAAGTACCTCGGTTGAGGTAAGTGGTTTGCTTATAGTGCTTGGTTGTGGTTTTTGGTATTTGCTAACACCCCATACTGAGGCCATTGTTACTCCCGTAGAAAAGATGCCAGGTATGAGTGATGTGTTTCAAGGAGCGGCTTTAGCTTTTTTTGCCTTCACAGGATTTGAGGATCTGGTAAATGTTGCAGTAAAAAACAACGAAAAGAAATTTATCTCAACACTGTAGGAGTCACAAATGATAATTAGGATTTATCTACTCACATAATTGTTGAGGCTCATAAATCCTTCAAAACTTTGAGTCTTTGAAGGATTTATGAGTAATAAGTGTGGCAATTTTGTTTAACTTGTTTAATTATAAAATCCATAACAGTTTTAGTTTATGGCATTCCTTACTAGGATATTTAAATGCATCGATTCAACTTATATTCCTGGATTCTAATACTAATATATGCGGCTTTAGTTTTTATTATGGAATATTTTTCACCTAAGCTCTCATTAGAAATTATATACTTGAGTCTTCCATTAATAAGTGTTTTTATTTTTTGGTCTGAAAAAACAACGGTATTGCTTCAAAAATCTGATACTGTAATAATTAAAGAAGAGGCTTTTTTACGAGATTTATTTTTAATAACGTTTGGTTTTTTTTCAGGCTATTTATTGTATTTAATGTTTGAGTATAATAATAGCGATGCTAGAGGATGGTGGGTTATTGCCATTTATTTTGTCTCGGCACAAGGGGTTTTATTTGCATTTATTTTTTCATTATTAGCTACAATATTGAATGGGCATAAAAAATACACATTTATTTTTACAGGTATTCTTATACTTATACAAACAGCAGAGTCAATAATTGCTAAACCAGAATGGGATTATATTAGCTTACTTATATTAATCGGACTGCATTTTTTATTCTGTTTAGGTAGTAAACTAATTAATAAAATGAAACTCCGCTATTAACTTGAAGTACTCCCGTAATTGAGAAAGATCACTAAAATGGTAGCCTCATATTAGTTAATGAGATTAATAGTGAAAAGTTTTTAAAAAACTTATTGTGAATTACATGGCAAAGAACATACTCAATTTTATTTAAATAAATGGTATCTTTTTTGTTCAAAAAAAATTGGAACACTCCGCAGCAAGTTAATGATATTTTAGGTTTTATCCAATTAAAGATTCCTAGCCGGCTTCATTAATTCGAATATTAATAAACTGCCAAGGGTCGCTGTGATCAATATGTTTGTTATTTGAGTTTTCTTTGTTCTGTAGAGGGGTCCAATCTGTATAATAACCACCGACTTTACCTAGATAGGGTGAAGCTAAACTCAAAATATACTCATGGTCCATATCTTCAGGCTCTATAATTCCACGTTCTGGATTTTCAATAGCCCAAATCATACCCGATAATACTCCAGCTGCAACTTGTAAGCTTGTCGCATTATTATAGTTAGCTATTTTTTTAGCTTCATGGATGGATAGATGAGAGCCGTACCAATAAGCCCCTTTTTTATTTCCCATTAATAGAACTCCGAGTTCATCAGTGCCATCAACAACGTCTTTTAAAATAATTCGTTTTTCTTTTTGGGGTATGTATTTTCTTTGCGTGAGTTCTTTTAAAGATAAAATTGCATCAGGACAGGGATGATACGCATAATGAACGGTCGGTCTGTAGTACACTTTATTATCTTTTTTTAAAGTTAAATATTCAGCAATAGATAAAGACTCTGCGTGAGTAATTAAAAAACCATTAATAGGACCAGAGGTAGGGGTCCATGTGCGGACTTGGGTCTCTGCTCCTGGTTGACTAAGATATATTCCACAATTTGAGCCAAAGTTGTGATGATTTGCATCATGAGGCCAATGGCGTTCATGACTTCCCCAGCCTAGTTCAGCAGGTCGAAGCGCTTCAGAAATTAAAGCATCTACTGACCAGGTATTTATAAACTCATCAGTTTTTTTAATTTGAGAAGAAATTTGAGTATCATGTTCAGAAACATGTATGGTTTTTATATCGAGATCATGGGCCAATTGAGCCCATTCCACGGCTTTTTGTGGTAGGTCGCCTTCCCAGTTATTATCGCTTGCCACATTCCATAACGCTTGTTTAAGAAAGTGGGAGACTAATCCAGGATTGGCTCCATGTGTTAAAACTGCGGTAGGGCCCTGCTTTTTATGTTGTAAGGTAGCATCACGTAAAGCATAGTTAGAAAGTAGCTTACTATTATCGCTATTTCTTTCCTCCCATGATTCAGCGGCTGCATCCAAATATAATATTTTATTTATCTGGCAGTATTTTATTAAATCAATACTGGATACCCCTACGGATAAATTTAACAAAAAATCACCAGGTTTAAGAATAGAGGATAAAAGTTCCTGATAGTTATTTTCAGTCGCAGCAATTTCTTGGAATGGAATACTATAATTTTTTGCTACATCTGCACCAAGATTATGTTTTGATAGGATGTGAACTTGAGAAGGATCTAATTTAAAATATTGGAATAAAAGAGGTAATATTGCTTGGCCAATACTGCCGAATCCAAGAATTAGAATTTTATTTTTAAAAGCTACTTGCGTCGCAGATTTATCCATAATTCCTCATTAAATAGAAGCGTCTATTTATAATGATTTAATAATAGAGGTATTAAATATTTACTAAGTGATACTTCAGATTTTTCATTTGGTATCAATTTAGTTGCCTCTTTATATTTTAAGTATAGCTTACAAAATAATTTGATTTCAAATGTTTAACTTAATACGTTCATTTTTTTGATATCTATAATATATTTGAAGAAACATAGTGAAATGATATGCTTAATTAAGTTCACTTCGTAGGTGATTTTCCTGGCTGAAAAAAATTAATTTGTATAGCCCGAGTAGTTTTACGGATTTGCAGTTTAAACTCGATTAGATTGACTTCGTGTGGACTGTAAACTTTTTTGCGACAGAACCAATTCGAGTGGCAAATGAACTTATTGCACTCAATAAAAAGGTGCTTAATAAATGAAAAATGATGAAATGTATTATATGTATATCGATGGAAAATTTACTTTAGCCAAAAGTGGAGCCACTCGCGATATTATTGATCCTGGTAATGGCAAATTAATTGCGAAAGTTTCAGAAAGCGCTAAGGAAGATGTTGTGCTCGCGATCAAAGCGGCGCGAAAGGCCTTCGATGAAGGTGATTGGAAAAAAACTTCAGCACTTGAGCGAAGTAAACTATTATTCAAGGTTGCCGATTTGATTCGTGCCAATGCAAAAATGTTAGCAGAGCTGGAAACACGTAACTGTGGAAAACCTTTGGCAGAAGCAGAATATGATGTGAGCGATGCAGCTAATTGTTTTGAATTTTACGCCGGACTTGCTACTAAAATTCATGGCGAAACGATGTCTGTTCCAGCGAACTCTTTTAGTTATGTTGTACGTGAGCCTATCGGTGTATGTGGACAAATTATTCCCTGGAATTTTCCACTACTTATGGCGGCTTGGAAACTTGCTCCAGCACTTGCAGCAGGAAATACCGTAATATTAAAACCTTCAGAACTGACACCGATTACTGCGCTTGAGTTATTCAAACTGATTGACCAATGTGGCTTTCCAGCGGGTGTAGTGAATCTCATCACTGGTCCGGGTGTGGGAGTAGGTGAAGAATTAGCAATTAATTCAATGGTGGATAAAGTTGCATTCACCGGTGGAACAGTGACCGGCAAAAAAATAATGCAGGCAGCTGCGGGAAATTTGAAGCGAATATCATTAGAGCTTGGTGGAAAAAATCCCAATATTGTATTTGCAGACTGTGATCTTGAGATGGCAATTGATGGCGCGCTTTTTGGTGCTTTTGCCAATCAAGGCGAAGTATGCTCTTCTGGTTCTCGTTTGATAGTTGAGCGATCTATCCACCAAAAAATTGTGGCAGGAATGTTGAAAAAAATTCCACATATCAAGCTTGGCCATGGTTTAGATGATGGAGTAAAAATGGGCCCGTTGGTTTCAATCGTTCACCGTGAAAAAGTAGAACGTTACATCAAAATAGGGATTGATGAAGGTGCGAAATTGATCTGTGGGGGGAAACGTCCTACCGGCGAATCTTTTGAAAAAGGAAATTTTTTTGAGCCAACTATTTTTGATGAAGTGAAGCCAACAATGCGCATTGCTCGAGAAGAAATTTTTGGTCCGGTACTCGTAGTTATCCCTTTTGATACTGAAGAAGAAGCAATTCAAATTGCAAACGATACTGAGTATGGTTTAGCAGGCGCTGTGTGGACCAAGAACCTTACTCGTGCTCATCGCGTGACTTCTCAAATTCGTGCCGGAATTCTTTGGGTAAACAACTACCACCCAACTCATAATGAAATGCCTTGGGGTGGATACAAACAAAGTGGATCTGGTCGTGAACTAGGTTTGTATGGAATTGAAAGCTATCTTGAAATCAAGCAAGTAAATATTAACCTAGATGAAACACCAATTGGCTGGTACTAATGAATCAAATTAATATTAAAACACAAATACCAGGACCAAAATCACAAACATTGATGGAACAACGTCATAAACATGTTGCAAGAGGTCCTTTTCACGTTACTCCCATCTTTGTGGAACGTGCAAAAGGTTCGTTTGTAGAGGATGTAGATGGAAATGTATTTTTAGATTTCTCATCTGGATTTGGTGTGGTGAATACAGGACATTGTCCTGATGCGGTGGTAAATGCAATCAAGACTCAGGCTGAAAAATTCATTCACACGAGTTTTAATATTCTTCCTTATGAGGGCTACATCAAGGTATGTGAAAAGTTAAATCACCACGTTCCTGGGCGTTTTGATAAAAAATCAATCTTGTTGAATTCAGGAGCTGAAGCTGTAGAAAATGCGATTAAAATCGCTCGTGCCTATACTGGAAAGCAATCGGTGATTTGTTTTGATCATGCGTTCCACGGTCGCACTTATATGTCTATGGCACTTACAGCGAAGAATAAACCTTACAAACATGGATTCGGTCCATTTCCTTCAGAAATCCATTGTGCCCCCCTTCCTTATGAGTATCGTTGGAAAGGAAAAAATTGTGTAGAAGAATGTTTCAATAATTTTTTTGAGCTCGTTAATTTTCGTGTGGGCCTTGAAAATATCGCTGCAGTGATTTTAGAACCAGTGTTGGGTGAGGGGGGATTCATACAATTCCCAGCTCAATTTTTGCAAAAACTTCGTGAGTTTTGTACGGCAAACAAAATTGTTTTCATTGCGGATGAAATTCAATCTGGTTTTGGTCGTACTGGAAATATATTTGCAATGAAGACAATGGGCGTGGATCCTGATCTTACTATATCAGCCAAGGGACTCGGTGGTGGAGCTGTGATCGCTGCTGTAACAGGCAAAGCCGAAATCATGGATGCTGCAATGGTAGGTGGGTTGGGCGGAACTTTTGGAGGAAATCCTCTGAGTTGTGCTGCGGCTCTTGAAGTATTCAAAATCTTTGAAGAGGGAGGGCTTTTGGAGAATATCAGTACTCTTTCAAAAGTACTCCATTCAAAGCTTTCTGAATTTAAAGAAAAATATAAAATAGTAGGTGATGTTCGTGGTTTGGGTGTAATGCAGGCGATCGAGCTGGTGAAAGATAAAAACACCAAGGAACCAAATAAAGTAGCTGCAGACAAATTAGCAAGATTTTGTTTAGAGCACGGACTGGTAATTCTTAGCTGTGGAACATACGGAAATGTCATTCGCCTCCTCATGCCGCTTTCTACTAATGTAAAAGATTTGAAAATTGGGCTTTCTATCATTGAGGAAGGACTCAAAATATTATAAATAATACTAGGGTGTAAGCTCATAGCCTTCAGGCTAAGGATTATACTCAAAGTAACTCTGAGAGATTAGACTTTTCAATCAAAAAACCCCGATAATCGCGCTATCTCGTGATCGATTTAATCCATTTATGAATAAATCGATTCGCCAACGCGCGAAGTATTAAAACCGCGACCGTCCTGCGTCCGTCAACCTTCATTGAGCGAGCAGAGCACCTCCCTCTGTCTAAGATTAATCAGAGGTCACAATAGGACCAAACCCAGTTTCACTATTAACATTTCTTACCAATGGCTTTGAAAAGGGAGTGATTACAAGTTCCGCTGTTGCACCAATTGTAGATTCTTTGATATGTCCTGCGCGCGCCTCTAATTTATCATTCCCTAATACTATAATGCCACTACTTTTTCGGACAATAAAATTTAGTATTTAATTCCTAAACAGTTAAAATAAGTCATAACATTTAGGAAGCCTTATTAATGAGTAAAAAACAAAAGACGTATACAGCTGAGTTTAAAACTAAAATAGTTTTAGAGTT
>CANJQE010000092.1 GCA_947476305.1 Legionellaceae bacterium | reverse complement strand
TTTAACACCATTAGTGATGATGCAATTAGTACTGTTGAGAATGAGTTAAATAATAGGCCAAGAAAGTGTTTAAACTATAAAAGTCCTATTGAAATTTTTAACACAAACTAGAGGCGGCAAAGTTGCGATAACTAGTTGGATCCGCCATTCTGTCACCAGATTGTGTGGCATTTCCCCCAAGTTTTTTTTGCTCTTTTATAATTATTCTGGCTGCCTCGTCGATTACCGCAGTAAGACTGCTTTTGTAAATAATTTATAACAGAACTCTTACCGCTACCTGGTCCACCGCTTATTAAATAATAATTAGATTTTAACAATTTGACCTCAGATGACAAAGAGTATTCATAGCTCCGATGGTTTAAAGTAAAGGAGTTAAAGCAGGCCATATATTATTAAGAATGATTGACTGAGCCTTCTCATTGGGATGCAAACCATCGTTTTGCATTAACTGATCATTGCCTGCCACCCCGGCAAGAAACATAGGTACAAAAGCAACTTGGTAGTGGTCTGCTAGATCTTTGAGGGTATTATTGAATTGTTTGAGATATTCTGGACCATAATTGGGTGGCAGGTCGGTTCCTAATAACAATACTTTTGCGCCCGCTTTTTTGCTTTTTTCAAGCATAGTTGTAAGATTATTTTTAATTTGAGTGATAGCTAATCCTCTTAAGCCGTCATTAGCCCCTAATTCAATAATCAAAATATCAGGTTTATATTGTTCTAGGGCATGCGGCAGTTTGGCTAAACCGTTACTGGTAGTATCACCGCTAGTGCTGAGGTTAATTATTTTAAATTGACCTTTGTCCTTTAATTTTGCGGATAAAAGACTAACCCATCCTTTCTGTGGATCAATACCGTAGCCTGCGCTTAAACTATCCCCAATTACCACAATATTTTTTGCCTGTAGTGGTGTTATGATTAATAAAAACAATGCTAAAAAGAAATAAAGGAGTTTCATGACCATCCAGAATAAAGTGATTCGACTGCAGAATGTTAATTACAGTGTCAAAAGTGCAGATCAATATTTACCGATATTGACAAACATTAACCTGGAAATCAAGGAAGGGGGCACTATTGCCATTACTGGTGCGTCCGGTTCTGGAAAAACCTCCCTCCTTAATCTAATGGCTGGACTGGAGCTGCCCACATCAGGACAAATTTATTATGATACGCAGGATATTTCTTTGCTTAATGAAGATCAACGCGCGCGATTACGCGCCCGGCGTATTGGCTTCATTTTTCAATCTTTTCAATTACTTCCTAATCTCACAGCCTTGGAAAATGTGGTATTACCTCTAGAAATCATAGGTCAAGATCGTCCTTTGGACATAGCCAAAACCTGGTTGGAGAAAGTTGGACTTGAGCATCGTGCTCATCATTACCCCTTACAATTGTCTGGTGGAGAGCAACAGCGGGTTGCGATAGCTCGTGCCTTTGCTATTTCACCTTCGGTTTTGTTTGCTGATGAACCCACAGGAAATCTGGATAAAAAGACAGGAAAAACTATTGCCGATCTTCTCTTTGCTCTAAATGCTGATCATCAAACCACGTTGGTTATTGTGACCCATGATGACTCCTTAGCCAAACGATGCCAACTGCATTGGCCTTTAGTAGATGGATTTTTGGCATGCTAAATTTTTCTCTGTTGACTAAATCCATTCTTAGAGAGTGGCGCAGTGGCGAATTAACCTTGCTGTTTATGGCCTTACTTATTGCTGTTGCTTGTATTAGTGCCATGAACAATTTTACTAATATGGCCAAGAGAGAATTGGAGCAGGGGGCTGCCCAGGTGCTTGGCGCCGATGCGCTATTGAAAAGTAATAAACCTATTGAGCACACTTGGAAACAAAAAGCAGAAGCGCTAGGTATCACTCACAATACCTCGATATTATTCCAAAGTATGGTGGCAGGCCAGAATCACCTCCAGCTGGCCCAAATTAAAGCGATCTCAACACCTTATCCTCTTCATGGTAGTTTAAAAATAGCTAATCAGCTCAATGATTTATCTGGTCATTCTTTAGCTAATGCACCAGAGCGAGGTACAGTATGGTTTAGCTCGCGCCTTTTTCCTCTTCTTTCCACCGATATTGGTAAAAGCGTTAATATTGGGGCCGCCACTTTTAAGATCACTGGAGTGATAAGAGAAGAACCAGGCCAAGCGGGTAATTGGTTTACTATTGCTCCACGTATTATTATGAATGAAGCGGATGTTGAAAAAACAAAAACCATTCAACGCGGGAGTATTGTTTCTTATAATTGGTTGTTAAAGGGTTCCAAAGAACAATTAGATCAATTGCATGATTTTTTAAATAATAGCCTTAGTCCACAGCAACAATGGCGAGATAGTCAAAATAATATTCAAACCCTAAGTACTACTATTGAGCGTAGCTTGAGTTATTTATATTTTGCTACCTTAATGAGTTTAATTCTTGCTGGTGTTGCGATTAGTATGGCTTCGCTGCGCTATTGCCAACGCCATTTGAAACAAGTCGCTCTTTTGCGTTGTTTTGGCGCATCCCAGACGCTTATTCTGCAATTGTATTTAGGAAGTTTAGCGGTGATTGGCTTGGTTTCTTGTATTCTTGGCGCGCTTATTGGTTATGGCTTGCAACCATTATTAATTAAATGGTTAGGTGGTTTATTACCCCATGCCGAACAGCATTTTACCCTAGGCCCCTTTTTCCTTAGCGTTGCCACCGGGCTCTTGCTGTTATTTTGTTTTTCTACAGGAAGCATTTGGAAACTACGACAGGTTAGTGCCATTTCTCTTTTTCGTCAGCAACACTTACTCTGGGAAAACAGTACTTATATTACTTATTTGTTGGCCTTATTGTTATTAGGCGGTCTGGCTTATTATTATACCTATTCACTTAAGTTGACTCTTATTGTACTTATGGGGAGTTTAGCCTTTATCGGTATGGCATTAGCGGGGCTGTGGTTATTATTTGGTTCACTGAGTCAATTCCGAATCCGCATTCCGCTCAATTGGCGCTTTGGCTTCACTAATATTGCGCGCAATATGGAAGACAGTGTGCTGCAGGTGATAGGGATAGGTCTTGCTTTAACTACAGTGCTCAGCTTATCTCTACTTAAAAATCATTTAATTAACGATTGGCAGCAGCAATTACCCGCTCAATCACCTAATTATTTTATTTTTAATATTGAACCAGAGCAACAACCTGCACTGAATAAATACTTAGAATTAAACCAAGTCAAAACCCAACCCTTTTATCCTATCTGGCGTGGTAGATTAACAGCTATTAACAATCAGTCAGTGAATAGCTTGTTTGGTGAACAGGTAAAAAATATTAATGCCTTGCAACGAGAGCTTTATCTTTCCTGGTCTGCTAATTTACCAGAGGGTAATGAGATAACTAAAGGCTCGTGGATTGTAACTGATTCAAAGCAAGCTTGGGTTTCCGTGGAGCAGGGTGTAGCCGACCAATTAAAGTTAAAATTGGGTGACCAATTGCGTTTTAATGTGAGTGATAGGGTGCTTAATGTTCAGATTAGCAGTTTTCGTAAGGGTGATTGGAGCTCTTTTAAGCCGAATTTTTTTATGTTATTTAAACCAGGAGCATTCGATAGTTTACCGCAAACCATGACTACTAGTTTCTATTTACCGCCTGATAAGCAAACAGTATTAATTGAAATCAACAAGCAATTTCCTAATGCTTCGGTAATTGATATTGCTCAGACCATCAATACCGTGCAAGCCATTGTAACTAGTGCTGCGAATGCTCTAACCCTAATTACCTCGTTCGCTTTATTAGTTGGTTTGATTATTGTCACTCTTGCCATCTTGTCGCTGAGTGATACTAAAAAACAAGAAACGCAAGTACTAAAAATCTTAGGAATGACTCGTAATACCTTACTATGGATTCGCAGCAGTGAAGCTTTATTGCTTGGCTTGTATTCAGGATTATTAGCTACGGGTACGGCGATAGTAATTAATGTGGTTGTGGTCGCCGCCATTTTGAATAGTCATTATGTAATTCCCTGGTTGCTGTTTATAACGGTTCCTTTATCTACAGCAGTTCTTGTTGTAGTTATCAATTTGATTATTCAGCAAAGACAATATCAAGGAAGACTGCATTGAGCAGAACGATAGCTTGAAAGAACGAAGCGCGTGTAGGTTGGGCTTTACAGCCTAATGTACTACCTTAATGTTTTAACCCCATTCCTGGATCCCTCGGACAAGCCGAGGGAGGTAGATAAATACCTTAAGGTAGTGCAATTAGGCTGTAAAGCCCAGCCTTGTTAATTTTAGCATTAATCCCTTATGAGCAATTTACACGTCCTCATTGCGTTAATACGGGTTACGAATTTCAGTCTTAATTTACTGGCAGTGACTATAGCAAATAGCTCCTTATTAGTTTAAAGCATATTCTCTCTACTTAATGCTTAATGCTTAATGCTTAATGCTTAATGCGCCTTATGCACGGTATTCCAAATGTCGGATAAACAAATTAACTAGAGTGTAAAAAAAAGTCTATATTAGATGAAATTTTGTTTTTATTATATTATAATGTTCAAAATTAAATCAAAGAGAGGCTTGTGACTACATTAAATAAACTTTTTTGGGAACATCATTTTGAAGGATACGATCTTTCTAAGCGTCACCATCTCGATGCACTGAATGCGGTCTTCAAGAGTGCTTCATTGCAAGATAAAGATCTTGTCGATGTATTCTTACTTCATCCCTCAAAAAATGACAATGGACTAAGCCTCTTATTTCAAAAAATAAACAAACAAGCCTTAGAAAGCAATCAAGCTCAACTAGATGCTCTGATAACGACTATTTACCAAATAAGTCTGGAACCGCTTTATAACCAGAAGCATTTGCAATTAAAAGCAATGCTGCATTATGTCATGACAAGTCCAGCTTCAGATACTCTTAAAACGGAGATTTTAGCGGATATCTGGACAAAAATAGGAATGAAAAAACCAGAAGACATCGAAGCAAAGGATATCTTTCTTAGCTGTTTAACTCAGACAATAAACAAAAAAGCGGCCTCCGAATTAATACCCAAGGGATTTACCAATGGGGGATTTATTTTTCGTGATGACTACTGGATTAAAACCACTTTTATTATTCAATTAATGAAACTAGCTGATTTTAAAGAATTTTTATTGCCTTCTCCGCAAACAATAGGCTTGTCAGGATTTGAAACCAGAGTTATTCCTTTTTTTACAAGACTTACTATTTCCGATGAGGATCGTCAACTCCTTTTATCCGCATTGTCGAGTGAGGAGTTAATACCCTTAGTTTGTAATAATATCCTTAATCCCTTGCTGGATATACATCTAAGGGACGATTCAGACAACAATAATAACAACGCTCTAATGGCTCGATATGTAGTGGAACAAGTTATTGCTCCGCAGGTTATAAAAGATGAAGCCAAACTTAGGTTCTTTCTTCAAACGTATAAAAACTTCCCCCAGGTTCTTGGCTATATGGCCAATCAATTACCTGCTTATCGATCTACCATATTAGAATTTCTGGTCCGTTCTAATTTTGATTTGTTTTTTAGATACAGTCCTGCCGATGAAAGTAGGTCATCCTTAATTGCATTATGGAACGAACAAATTCTACCTCGAGCACAAAAAGCACCTAAACTATTAGCTGGTTTTATGAGGGTATTTGTAGGCGAATCCTATATAACTAGTTATCCTGATTTGTTCGCAGAACCACATTTTATAGAATATTTATCGTCGTTTTTAATGACTGATGATTTTGACCCAGGTGAGAAGAGCCTCTTTGAGCTTTTTAAGCCTTCCTATGTTGCACAATATGAATTGATTCCCTTAGTTAGTGCCTTACTAATAGAAAAGTACTTACCGCAAAAATTGAAAGGATGTTCTGATTCTGAGCCATATCGACTACCATTATTAATAGATGAGTTGATGGATTTTTTAGAAAAATTGCATCTATTAATTGATATATATCCTGATAAAAAAGAGCTGGTATTACGTGAAATTGAAAATTATTTACAAGGCAGGGGTCATGTACAAGATAGAGATAGAAATTTAGGTGTTCAATGGACTTTCTCTAGGCATGAGAAGTTACGTTGGTTTCTCCTTTCATATGCTTATCATGTTCCCGCCGAATGCGTGGCTACTCTGAATGACTTTGAATTTCTAGTTAAGTTGCGCGCATTAAAAGAAAATGACTCGGATTTTCCCAAAGAAGCAGCCTTTATAGAGCTCTATCCCAACTGCGAAAATACCCTAGTAGGTTTACTTAACAGAACTGCTGTAGTGAAGAGGGACACTTCTATCTCTAATGAGAAACCAAAATTATCTTCTATAAGTCCTCTATTTACAATGTTTGGAGGCTCAGCTACAAGAGTAGCTTACCGAGTGCAAGAGCATAAAAAGCACTTAAGCTTAGAACAACTGCAAGAATGTACCAATGGGTGTCCAGATCCCTTTAAGCCTTATGCAACAGTACGTCTAACATCCACTGCATATGTTAATCACCGAGAGCCTGCTGTAGTATTGCCGGCTTCTATGGCCATGATTAAATCAGATGAGCCGGTAAATTCTTATCCCCAGCACGCTGATCAACGGGCTTCGGTGGCTTCTTTAGAGCCCGCGCAAACTTATAATAGTCACATACCTGTTGCACTTGCTACTCTTGTTAGTTCAGCTCCGTATCCTGACGTATTTTTTCCCGCAATGCCGGAAACAGAAATTCGTCCTAGGAATAGGAATGAAGAAGGTACTTCTGCGAGACAGCCTACACTGGCACTCTGAACTATGGATAACGGGTATAAAGCGCGGTAAGTAGGCGATGTACTTAAGGTGCTCTAAAGTGGTTGCATAGTGGGAGCGAGCTAGTGTGTAGCAACTGTCTTGAATTAAATTTAGGACAGTTGAATTTGTTCTAAGGTCCAGCATTCATTTTTTCTAATCAAAGCATTCATAATAATTAATAATTTTCTCATGCAAGCCAATAAGAGCCGTTTTTTTTGCCTTACCGGCTGCACAGAGTCTTTGATAAAAATTTTGTATCTGAGGATTATGTTTTGTGGCCACTAGAGTAGCCATATAGAGGGCTTTCCGAACAGAGGCTAGTGCGTTTCTCCTTTAATGTACCGCTATCACGATTAAATGGAGCGACACCTGCTAAAGAGGCAATTTGTTTTGGCGAAAGAGTTCCAATCTCTGGAAGTTCGCAGAGGATTGCTGCTGAAGTAATCTTGCCAACGCCCTTAATACTGCGCAATATTTTTGTCTTTTCAGAGAGCGAGGTATTTTCTTCTAGCGCTTTTTCTAGAGCCAGGTCAATTGCTTTTAACTCGTCTTCTAACAGATTAGAGCAATGAATATTTATCGGTATTTGGATTTAATTGACATAATTGATACATTGTATATACTTTATGTATCAACATAGTATATACGAGATTTATAATGATAATTCACACTAAAATTCAAAAGTGGGGCAATGGACTTGCTTTAAGAGTAAGTGGTGGAATGCGTGATATCCCTCATTTTGAGGAAGGAACAGAAGTAGACGTTGAGATTTTTGAAGAGGGTTTTCTTGTAAAAAAATCTTTACCAAAAAAAATAAAGCTTTTTCCCTATAATGAGTCTCAGTTATTAGAAAGTTTAAATCAAAAAACGGCACATGCTGATTTATTAACCAACCCATTATCCAATGAGATAGAATGAGTGAACAGTACATACCGGAAAGAAACGATATAGTTCTATTAGATTTTGAACCTACTAAAGGGAAGGAAATAGGAAAATATAGACCCACATTAATTTTGTCTTCTCAAAGTTATAACTCAAATACGGGTTTAGTAATTTGTTGCCCTATAAGCACAAGTATAAGAGGAGGTCTGACGGAAGTTAAGGTCAATAATTTGGAGAAACCTTCAGTTGTAGCCGCCAGTTTAATTCAAACCTTATCTTGGAAGGAAAGAAAAGTTAAGTTTGTAATAAAGGCGGAGAAAGATGTAATGGAAGAAGTATTATATCGTCTTATTCCATTAATAGGAGCAGATAAATTGATTGAAAAACTAATTCAATAATGCTTTATTACAGCACAGGATTTTGCATTGATCGCAATGACGGACAAATTTAGCATGGCACCTATAAACCTCAAATTTTCCAGGATTAGGTTATTCGATGAATCTTAACTACCATTCCTACATAGGGATTATCTAAATAGTAAACTTTTCCCTCTTCAATACGTTGTTTTTGTGACACTGTAAACGCAGCAGTAGGATTACTTGGGGGAGAAAATTGTAAGTCTGCATTAAATAAATAATAACTTCCTTGCTGTATATTTAAGGTTCCTTGCATTAACCATCCTTTATTACTGGCTCTGGGTAAGGCTACTGTATTTTGTTTCGTTGAGGTTTGTCGCCAAGTGTATTGTCCTAATACTCTAAATTTTGATTTACGATTTAATAAATAGTATTCATCAGCTAAGCCCGATTGAGAGGGCGGTAATAAGGTATATAGTTTCTCCGTTTTTTGGGAGCTGTTGTTTAATACTAGCGCTTTGTTATCTATTGGTACTAAAGGTGTGGGGAGATCTTGTAATTCATTGGCGCTTTGCGGATGAGCAAATAAAATTAAATCAATTTGATAAATATTTTTAGCAAAGGAAAAACTGCAGTAAATAATACTAATAAGAGATAAAAGGACTCGGCACATAATAATAGCTTCTTCTTGTTTTTACCGCATTATACTTATCTCTTTATTAATAAGCCAAAATATTAAATTTTAAATGTTTGATAAAGTGTTTTCCATGCCATGGGGTTTGGAGTCGCTTGATAAGCTGTTTTGATTTGTTGTGCTGTTTCTTGAATCGATAAATGAGTATTATCAATAGAAAAATCATAAATCATATTATTATGAGTTGCTATTGCACTGGTGCGGTTCCATCCACCAGGACGACCATTACCCACGATATCATCCGCTCCTGCATTATTGCTTCGTAGTAATTCACGACGTACACCTTCTTCATCAGAAACAAACATCCCTACATAGAATACAAAATAAGGAATAAAAGTATCTAATGCGGCACGAAACCATTTTGGAGACCAAAACAGTTGATCAGAAACTACATTAATCCCAGCATCTAAATAAGCAGCAATGGAGTGATAGGAGGTAAAAATTACTTTGTCTAATAAAGGACCAGTAGCAATATCATAATATTCTAAATTATCTTGAATGTATTTTCTGGCAGAGAAATAACTGGGTTCAATGGTAGACATATTATTTTGTTTAGGGGGAGTGGCTTGGGAATAAACATCCAGGCCTAATAAAACAAATTGCTCTTCTAATATATCTTGTAAGGCACGACAAGTGCTTGTTTTGCCGCAACTGGAAGAGCCATTTAAAATAATTAATTTACCTGTCTTCATTCTATTCCTTTAAGTGCGTAGCGTAGTCTTGATGCAGCGTTAGCGTAATCAAGTTTACATTCGTACATCTCAATTTGAGCCACTACTTATATTGATCTAGCTTTTTAAATACAGCTAAAGCCTCTCTTTGAATATCAGCAAAAATAGCTTCAATTGATTTAATTTCATGAACTAAACCTACACCTTGTCCCGCATATAAAGCCATGGCTTCTAATTCGCCTTCCATAGAGGCCGTGGGTAGTACATAACTATAACGAGGAAACTCTTTACCTGAGGCTTTTGCGATCAGCTCACCTTCACCAGGTCTTTTTCCTGGTTGCGCTTTACCTGCATTTTGCCATTCATTGTAGGTAGAGTTGCGTAAAGTACGCATCCAGGAATTGGGCCAGCCAATATCAAATAAATCATTATAAACGGTATCTGTTTCACTAGATTGAAGTAGTTTTTCTTTGTAATATTGATGAACACCTGCTTCAATACTAGCGAGTAGGCGAGTACCAATGACAACCCCTGATGCTCCTAATGCTAAAGATGCTGCTAAACCACGGCCATCAGCAATTCCTCCTGCAGCCATCACTGGTACAGAACCTGCTACATCAACTACAGCTGGTATTAGAGGTAAACTAGCTACTTCTCCCCATAAATGCCCCCCAGCTTCCCATCCTTGAGCAACGATAACATCCACTCCCGCATCTACTGATTTTTTTGCTTCTTCGGACGACCCAACAGTATGGATGACTTTGGCTCCTGCCTCATGTACTTGTTTGACGAAAGGTGAGGGGTCTCCCCAAAAAAACCAAATATTCTTTATACCGTGCTCTAAACTAATCGCTAGACGCTCTTTTTGATCCCACTCTAGCACTAGGTTTACACCCAAAGGTTTATTAGTTAGTGCTTGAGTTGCTTTAATCATATTATGTACTTCTTCAGTAGAGCGTACTCCCAAAGGCAGCATACCTAGCCCCCCTGCATTGGCAACTGCTGCTGCAAATCCTGGAGTCGCAGCGCCGCCCATTGGTCCTTGAAATATAGGGAGGCTTATATCTAATAGATCACAAATTGAAGTATGGAGCGCCATAGTAAATCCTTTTAATTAATTGTTATTTTATAGTGTAGTTCAATAGCTTAATTGAATGATAATTCAATTTAAAATATCTGTTGCCGTATTTTTACTCACATATTGGTAAAATAATTCTAATCTATTTTTTATGCTGTATATTAATGAAGCTTTTAGTATTAAAATACTCACAGAGTTTTTTAATTGGAATCCTTATAGAAAAATTAATCAAAATATCTTGTGTATTTAAGTCAAATAGAATACATCTAATTTTTATCCAAATTCTATAATAAATTTGGGGGCTAAACAGCTGTTAAAAGAGGTGATTGAATGAAAATAGATCTCACGTTAAAGGATGGAACCCGATTTGTTGTTAATCTAGATTTAGATTTAAAGCCCTATTGTGAGGCTTATACTGCTTTAGATTATAGTAGAAAACATTTAGCCCAGTTAAAAGAAGCTCGTAAAGAAGATAGTAGCCCGGTAAATGATAAAGATATTGAAATCGCAGAAAATGAATTAAATAATGCGCTTGCGGCTTTTTCCCTGCTTCGCGAGGATCATCTCGAACATCTAACGCTTCTCCCAGGAGAAATGGTATGGTGGAGAATTAAAAACTTGTTAAAAACACAATGTCGTCTTGCAGATCCCGTAGAACAGGAATTGTATTCAGCTTTATCAAAAGGCGGGGCAGATGGTTCTTTGCCATTGGTCATTGAATGTCTCAATATGAGCTTTATTGAGCTACTGAAAAACAGCATTGATGCCGTTTTAATTAACTACCTTAAGGACAGCTCTACTAACATTTTTTTACAGATGGAGCTCTCTTTATCGGTTGAAGATAGGTATCCGTTCGGTGAAGTACGGGTTGAATTAGGAAAAGCGATTAAATTATTTTAAGGTTAAACGGAAGAAGATTCGTATAGTCTTCTGCAGCTTTGCAAAAGCGGATTTTTTCGAAGAGGAGTTTGAGGTAATCAAAAGGATTAGGGTTATTGGCCTTTGCTGTTGCAATAAGGCTATAGAATAGAGCACTGGCATGAGCCCCTCTAGG
>CANJQE010000091.1 GCA_947476305.1 Legionellaceae bacterium | reverse complement strand
GTAGATTTTGAGGCCCGAAGGGGGATCAAAATCAAGGGGGACCAGGACGGCCAGGGCCGCCGGAGGCATACTTGTCGCCTGTTTTTGTCCCTGCCGGGGACTTGGATGTCCCGGCAGGTTTCTCAAAAACAGGCGACACGCTGCTAGTATTTTTTGGTTGAAAATTTGAAAAAATATCAGAAAAAAAATATAGATTTTAAAAAACTATCTGCTCATGAAAGAATCGAGGTGATCAATGTAGTTTATCCTTTATTCAGTAAACGAGTTGCTGGATGGAGTTTTTATCGCTTTAAGCATGAATTATTTAATACTAAAAATAAGTATAAAATAAAAATTCAATTAATTTATAACCGAGAGTTCAAGCTCATTGGCTTTTTATATATGTCTGTTTTAAAAATAACAGTAAAAACTGAAGAAATTATAACTCAATTTTATTTAGTTATAGATTCAGAATATACAAAAAATAATTTAGCCACCTCTTTTTGTATAAAGGAAGTAATGAAATTAAAACTCACTAATTTTTTTTCTACTCTTTATGTAGTCGATTTAGTCTTGTCTCCCATAGTCTATTATCAAATTGCTAAATATTTCCCCACAGTATTTCCTAGACCTCACACTTCTCCTCAAAACCTGGAGTACTTTAGAAAAATTATTCATCACGTTTACAAAAAAAATAATGTGAAATTAAAAGTTACTGATGATTTTGTTGGAAGTACTGATGAAAAAATAAAATTAAGTATACATGAGTTAGAAAAGCTAAATAAGCTATCTAATAAATACACACGTTTTTTTATTGAAAAAACTAAATTAGATGGTAAGGGTTTGATAATAGTATTGCCTTTAACAGCAGTTAGTCTTTTAAAGGGAATTTATCGATTTTTACACCATAAAATTCGGAAAAAAATTACTTAGTTTGAGCTTTTTTGTCAAACTCTAGGAGGACGAATTCCTAGCCTTAATATTAAATTCTTAGAATAGAGAAATTTTTTTTCTTTAATAATATTAAAACCAAGTTGTTCTCCTAGTTCAGCAGATTTTTCTGAAGTAAACTCCGCATAACAAGAAAATCCTAGTTGATCACATAAGTTAAGGGTAGGAGTAAGCACGGCTCTTCCGATACCTTGATGTTGAGAGGAAAGACAGTCTTTCCTCCCAAAAATACAAAGATAAAAATGAGGTTCATTAGGCTGTTCATTTTGTAAATCATTTAAAGCATATAAAGTTTTAAAAAACTGGCCTTCAGGAAACATGTGTAGCATTTTTGGTAGTAAGATTAATTGTCTTAATATTGATATTTTTGTTGTTCCGGGAGGGAAAAACAAAGCACCACCTAAATAAGAATTTACTTGAAAAGCGTGTTTATTTGCTACTGAGAGAGAGATAGCTATCTTAAAATATTGTTGCAAAATACGCGCGAAATCTTTATTTTTACGTAAAATAGTTAAATAAAAAAGATCATTTTTAAAAATTTCTGCAAACATTACACTCGCAATTTCAATTTCATCGCGGTTTATGTGCTCAATGACAGGAAATGCTGGTATTACTTCTAATTTATTCATTAAATATTCTACATAACTTTTATATTATTATAGAAATAATACTCATTAAGGGCAAAATAAATTAACTTTGCGCAAAAAATATAATTTAACCTTAAACCGGCTCCATTAGAAAAACGGACCTTAGCTTATTATTTAAACTAACCAGATCAATAACAAGATGATTTCACAAACCTAATGCATTCAAATGGTGTCACTTCACGGGAAAGTAATTTAAAGTTCTATGAAGTTGCTCTTTTCTGATTTAAACCGGCAGCTAATATACCCCTTAAATTAAGACTATATTAGCGAATAATCATTCGTATTTAACGTTAGTGTTTATTTGAATTTGTATTGGATGGATTATTGAACCTGTTGCAATTGCTTTTAAATTAGTGCTATTGCAACATTTGAAGATTCACTCAGTGACTCATCATAATCGTATTTCGTTTTAACAAACTCAGTTTCTTCTTTGTAAAATCCATATAAAGAACGACCTGTCGCAATAGTACTAAGCGCACACAGCGCAATTCCAACAGGTGGCACTATGAACATTAAGGCAACTGATAGTATGATTGCTAAAAGACTAAGTAAAGCACTTTGTGCAGCAATACTAGTATAAGCACGGAGTAAGAATGAGGCATTAATACGCTCTGGTTCTATAGCCAAAGCTGCAACATTTAATACTTTCTCGGCAGTAGCTAGGTGTCCTTGTAATTTTTTGTTTTGATTATCGTGCGCATTGTTAAAGAGAAAGGCTAAGTTTTGTACTCGTTTTAATTGAATTTTTAATTGCGCAATGTACTCTTTAGCTTCTAAACCATTTGATTGATCTATGATTTGGTGGAGCCCTTGTTCCATTTTGGCAATACAATTCAACATGCTTTGTAAATCGTAGTAGTCTTCATAGGGGTAAATTTTTTTATCCACTTCTAAAGTGGAAACAGGAGTAACCCAAAATAACTTATTCTTTTCCCAGACATAATTATGAAACAGGTGACCTTTTTTCGATCGATGTTCCTCTGGTTCACCGGTGTTTATTAAGCGTATAGGCGGTAAATGTAAAGAGTGAAAACGAGGGAACGCTTGTTCCGCTTTACTTGCGTTTATCTGTCCTCTAAATTTTTGATCAATTATTTGCTCATCTTGAAGCAAATCTAAGGCTCGATCTTTACAAGTATACGAATCACTACTATCGAAGCCACTCATAGTCAGTTGCATAGTGACATGAAAAGGGCGAAGGCGTGGTTTTCTATGTTCTGCCTGCGCTTTTTCTTTTTCTGCTAAATGTCTTGTGTAGCCATTTGCTGGAATACCGCGAGCAGCTAATTCTGCATTCAATTCTTTTATAGCTTCTTGTTCTGCTTGCATGCTTTCATGGTAATTTTTCTGTAATCTAAGAAATTGTTTCTCGCTTAGAGGGAAGCTCATACCTCTTAGACCATTACCGTTAAGAAAGCGCATCGACTCTTTGATTAAAATCCCATGGCCATCTTGTAAATCAATATTAAAACCTAAAAGGCCTTTAAGATTTTTTATAATAGGATTAGTAGTTGTGCTGGGTTGGCTGTAGAAGCCCATACTATCAATTGCTTCAATAGGTCCATTTTCGGATTCTTGCTTAGAAAAAATTAAAAAGGAATGGCCAAAGGGATTAGCCCCGGCATCCATATCCATAACACAATAGCTTACATAAAATCGGGGAAAGTTCATAAACACGCAGATAGTTTTTAAGTCTATAAAAGATATAGATATATAAAATAAAATAGTGTCCTATTATAGTTCAGCTTATCAATTTAAACAACACTCTCATTGTAGTTAATACCTTAATTAAAAGCGCAAAGATGCCTTTAATCGCTTAGGCTTATGCAGTAACTCTAAAGCTATATCAATGGAGGGAACTATAAGATCTGCTGCTAAAATTGCCTCAGTAGATAATCCTTCTTTGCCTAAGATGGCTATTCCTAACGCGGATTCTTTTAAAATAAATTGATCATTCCTACCATTGCCTATGGCTACGGTTTCATTAGGATTTAATTGATGCAGATAATTTTGTTTCGTGATTGCTTGATCTTCTGCAGGAGTAATAGTTAGGATACAACGAACATTGGCTAATTCCGCTTTAGCCGTTCCCATGCCATCACCAGTAATAATATGAATTTCTAAATGCTCTGCTAAAGAATTTAATTGTTCTTCTATGCCATCTATTAAATGGCCATCAACAGCTAAAGTACCGTTAAAATCAATTAAAGCATAATGTAAATTAAGTTCAGCGAATTTTGGAATAGAAAGAGTAATCATATTAGTCCTTTAATGTTAACAATACCTTAGGGCAAATCTATAAATAGAATAAGTATGCTTTGAACAATGTTTTTAGTATAGATGATTTTCTTGCAGTGCTACATTTTTACAGTAGAATGAATTGTAATAAGATCAGTAACGGATATATCCTTGTTGCAACAATATAAAACCCAAGGTGGCGTGAATGTTGAGTTTACTCAGCAGTCACTTGATTACAAGCAAGGAATCGAGTCTTTATTAGAACGTTTAGATTCTCAAAGAGGCGCTCTTTTTGCTTCGAGTTTTGAATTTCCTGGGCGTTATACTTGTTGGGATATTGGGTTTTGTAACCCACCACTAGTACTGACCTGTAAACAAAATTACATCAATTTAGAAGCATTGAACTCGCGTGGTGAAGTGCTTTTATCCTTTATTTATCCTTTGTTGGTTGATCAGAACTATCTAGAGATGTGCTCTCAATCGCAAACATTTTTACAAATTAAAATTAAAACCTCAGAAGAGGTTTTTAGTGAAGAGGAGCGAAGTCGTCAATCATCGGTATTTTCTGTGATTCGTTTATTGCTCGCTTTTTTTAAAGCAGATGAAGAGCCTTATTTAGGCTTATATGGTTCATTTGGCTTTGATTTAATCCATCAATTTGAAGATTTAAAACAATATAAAACTAGAGATAATGCTCAAAGAGATATGGTTTTATATTTTCCTGATGAATTATTTGTTGTTAATCACCGGAAAGAAGAAGCTTTTGTCAGACGCTATGATTTTCAATTTCAGGGGAAATCTACACAATCATTAGCTCGAGAAGGCGCTTATACACTCTATTCGCCTACTAATAAACCTAAACTAGAATGCGATCACCAAGAAGGTGAGTATGCACAAATAGTCAATAAAGCCAAAGAGCGCTTTGCTTGTGGCGATCTATTTGAAGTAGTACCAAGTCAAACTTTTTATACTCATTTCACAGACAAGCCCTCAAATCTTTTTAAACAAATGAAAGAGCTTAATCCTTCCCCCTATGGTTTTTTCATCAATTTGGGTGCAGAAGAATACTTAGTTGGTGCTTCGCCTGAAATGTACGTAAGAGTCCAGGGTAAAAGGGTAGAAACCTGTCCTATTTCTGGAACGATTAAGCGGGGTGCGGATGCAATTGAGGATGCCTGCAATATTCAAATTTTATTGGATTCAGAAAAAGAAGAGTCAGAGCTGACTATGTGTACCGACGTAGATAGAAATGATAAATCGCGTATCTGTGAGGCGGGTAGTGTTCGAGTGATTGGACGTCGTCAAATAGAAATGTATTCGCGTGTTATTCATACTGTGGATCATGTGGAAGGTATTTTACGAGAGGGCTTTGATTCTGTAGATGCTTTTTTAACCCATATGTGGGTAGTTACGGTTACTGGCGCACCTAAATTATGGGCTTTAAATTTTATTGAGCAACATGAAAAGTCGCCCCGCAGATGGTATGCGGGAGCAGTTGGATGGTTTGGTTTTAATGGAAATTTAAATACGGGTTTAGTTTTAAGAACAGTGCGTATTGAAAAGGGTATTGCTGAAATTCGCGTTGGCGCTACCTTGCTCTATGATTCTATCCCTGAAGCAGAGGAACAAGAAACCCGCTTAAAAGCTTCTGCGTTTTTAGAGATCCTGCGTAATCCAGGAAAAACAAATAAACCATTTAATTTTTCTCTGCCACTTACTGGAAAGGGTAAAAATATCCTGCTCATTGATCATCAGGACTCCTTTGTTCACACTTTAGCAAATTATCTACGGCAAACAGGGGCTTTAGTGACCACTATTCGCTATGATAAAGCACTGAGTTATTTAAAAACTAAAGGCTATGATCTAGTGGTTTTATCACCTGGTCCAGGTAAACCTGCCGATTTTCAGTTATCACAAACAATTGAAGCGGTGCTTGCGCAAAATACGCCTTTATTTGGTGTTTGTCTTGGCCTGCAGGGTATTGTGGAATATTTTGGTGGCGATTTAGAGGTGCTTGCTTATCCAATGCATGGTAAACGCTCTACAATAAAGGTTTTAGATAATGCTCCTTTATTTGCTGGACTAGGGGAAGAATTTGAAGCAGGGCGATATCATTCCCTACATGCCCGCTTACAAACAATTCCTGAAGATTTGGCCATTACAGCAATGAGCGATGATGGGGTAATAATGGCAATTGCCCATAAAAAATTAGCGATTCAAGCAGTACAATTTCATCCGGAAACGATTTTATCCTTAACAAACCAAGCTGGTTTAAAAATTATTATTAATTTAATGGAAATGGTGAAGTGATATGACAAAAGGTTTGCTCACGCTGTATTTTATTTCCGCATTATTGGGCGTATTAACAGGCGCGGTTGCTTCTTTATTTCAAAGTGCCATTTCTCAGGTCGATGCTTTATTGGTTTCATTTTTTAATTTTGTTAGCCAAAATGGCTGGCCTGTAGCTTTATGTTCCGCATTAGTATCCATGGTGATGGTATTTTTGGCCTGGCTAGCTGTTTATTATATTGCTCGGGAATCATCTGGAAGTGGGGTACCTGAAATTGAAGGAGCACTCCTTCATAAGCGCCCCGTCTTTTGGAAGCGTTTACTGCCTGTAAAATTTTTTGCCGGTATTTTATCCTTATCAGCCAAAATGGTCATGGGCCGGGAAGGACCTACTATTCAAATCGGTGGTAATTTAGGAAAAATGTTTGCCGATCTTTTTCATTTATCTGTCCATCGCGGTGATACACTTATTGCAGCAGGTTCAGCGGCTGGTTTAGCAGCAGCATTTAATGCTCCTTTGGCAGGGGTTTTATTTGTTATGGAAGAGATGCGCAATCAATTTAATTATTCTTTTACTAATTTTAAAATGGTGGTCATTTGTTGCGTCATGGCAACAATTACCATGCAATTTTTTATGGGTTCAGGTCCTTCTATTAAAATGGAAATATTTGATTTACCCAGCTTAAGTTCCTTATGGTTGTTTTTACTCTTTGGAATAGTAGTAGGCTTGGTTGGGTTATTATTTAATAAAACACTAATGGCTATTTTAAGACAATTAGATAAACTCACCTTGGCTTATAAAATAGTCTTTGTGCTTTTAACCGGCTTACTTGTGGGCTTTTTAGCCGCTTACTATCCTGGTAGCGTAGGTGGTGGTTATTTAATTATTAGTAAAGCTTTAAGTATGTCACCTTCCATGGGTGTTCTATGTATTTTATTAATAGTCCGTTTTATCACTACCATGTTGTCCTATTCTACTGGTGTACCAGGAGGGTTTTTTGCACCTATGTTAGCCTTAGGAACATTACTTGGATTAGCCATTTTTAATATGTTCAGTTATATACTTGGTGATTTGTCTGTTCAACCTGGTATGTTTGCGATTGCGGGAATGGGAGCGCTTTTTGCAGCTTGTATTCGTTCTCCTATTACTGGAGTGATTTTAGTGGTAGAAATGACGCAAAATTATTCATTAATTCTTCCTTTAATGATTACTTGTATTACTTCTACTACCGTAGTGCAATTAGCACGTAATGAGCCTATTTATACTCAATTATTAGAGCGCACATTAAAATTAGCGAAATAGTGTCTGGGTGGTATTTATCTTAATAAATTGCATATGTTCAGGGTGCGGTCATGATTTTTGGAGGAAGGCAGCGTGAACGGTTACAATCAATTTGCTCTCGCATATTAATCTAAATACTGTAATATTAATTCGCTCTTATATTTTATATGGTTATTGAATGTCAAAATTTAATCATCAGAATGCTTATGCTTGGTTATTTATTATACCGCAACTGTTGGTTACCCTAGTTTTCTTTATTTGGCCTGCTTGGAGTGCTTTAACTCAATCTTTTTTTTATACAGATGCCTTTGGTTTGCATCAACACTTTGCTGGTTTTACAAATTTCTCTGATTTATTACAAGATCCTGCTTATGCCAAGGCGGTTGGGGTTACCTTTATTATTGCGATTAGTGTAACCCTATTAACTATGAGTTTTGGCTTAATGATGGCAAGCTTAGTTAATAATCGCTGTAAAAGCCAAAAAGTTTATAAGTCCTTATTAATTTGGCCTTATGCAATCGCACCTGCAGTAGCTGGTATTTTATGGCGCTTTTTGTGTCATCCCACCTTGGGATGGTTAACCCATTTTTTAAGCTATTTGGGTATTCATTTTGATTACGTTAATAATGCGCACCAAGCCTTATTAGTAGTTATCTTAACCGCAAGTTGGCAGCAGTTTAGTTATAATTTTCTTTTTTATTTTGCGGCACTAAGAGCGGTTCCTCAGAATTTAATTGATGCAGCAATTGTTGATGGAGCAGGGCCTTGGCAACGTTTTTGGCATATTATTTTCCCTTTATTATCCCCGACCACTTTTTTTCTTTTATTAATGAATTTAATTTATGGTTTTTTTGATACTTTTGGCATCATTCAGGTAATGACTCATGGTGGTCCCGGTAACAGTACGACTAATTTAATTTATAAAGTGTATCAAGATGGATTTGAAGGAATGGATTTAGGAAGCTCTTCAGCCCAGTCGGTGCTGTTGATGATTTTAGTCATGATTATCTCTTTGATTCAGTTTAAATACCTGGAAAAAAAGGTGCATTACGAATGAAATTATTAAATAAAATATGCGCACATCTTTTTTTAATTGTATTTGTCTCCATCATGCTACTGCCTCTGTATTTAGCTGTTGTTGCAGCCAGTAACGAAGGGGCTTTAATGATGCAAACCCAATTGCCTTTTATTCCCGGCTCTTCATTTTTTAAAAATATGAAAACCGTGTTAACGGAAGGGCTTGCTGTCACTGGTGGCGAACCAATTACCAGAATGCTACTCAATAGTTTTATAATGGCAATTGGAATTACCTGTGGGAAAATTATTCTTGCCTTAACTTCAGCTTTTGCCTTGGTTTATTTCGATTTTCCCTTTAAGAAAGCCTGTTTTGCATTAATCTTTGCAACGATGATGTTACCCGTGGAAGTCAGGATTCTTCCAACATTTCAGGTGATAGCATCCTTTGGTCTGCTTAATTCATTTTCAGGATTGACTCTACCTTTGCTGGCTTCAGCTACAGGTACGTTTTTATTTCGCCAATTTTTTAAAACTATTCCTCATGAGTTGGTCGATGCGTCAAAATTAGACGGGGCTGGACCTTTTCGATTTTTCTGGGATGTTGTATTACCTTTGTCAAAAACACAAATTGCAGCTTTATTTGTTATTTTATTTGTATATGGTTGGAATCAATATTTATGGCCCTTAGTTATTACTACAGAAACTAAAATGTCTACTATTGTCATGGGTATCCGTTATTTAGCAGGGGTTGCTGATCAAGTTCCTGAATGGCATTACATCATGGCTGTTGCTCTTATTGCCTTAATTCCACCTTGTTTGGTCGTGATGTTAATGCAGCGTTGGTTTGAAAAAGGATTACAATAGTGGCTACAGTAAATTTAATTGAGGTCTCCAAACAAGTAGGGGCAAATGCTATTTTAAACTCGGTTAATGTGAGTATTAAAAAAGGCGAGTTTATGGTCGTTGTAGGGCCATCAGGCTGTGGGAAATCTACTTTACTTCGGCTAATTGCAGGCCTCGACAATGTGAGCTCTGGAACTATATTAATTAATGAGCAATGCGTTAATGATATACCTGCCGCAAAACGTGATATGGCGATGGTTTTTCAAAATTATGCACTCTATCCACATATGACTGTTTTTGAAAATATGGCTTACGGTTTAAAAATGCGACGTTTTAATAAAAATGATATAAAGCAACGAGTTGGTGATGCCGCGAAACTCTTACAATTGACTCCTTACCTAGAACGAAAACCCCAAGCCTTATCGGGCGGCCAAAAACAACGTGTTGCCATGGGAAGAGCAATTGTTCGCTCTCCTGCAGTTTTTTTGTTTGACGAACCTTTATCTAATTTGGATGCTAAGCTAAGAACGGAGATGCGGCACGAGATAAAAAAATTACATCAACAGCTCAATACAACCAGCTTATACGTCACTCACGATCAAACAGAAGCCATGACGATGGCTGAGCGCGTTTTAGTTCTTAATCAGGGGGTAGTGGAACAAATAGGAACGCCACAGCAGTTATATCAAAAACCTGAAACGATCTTTGTGGCTGGATTTACTGGGCATTATCCTATTAATTTTTTATCTGCTGTATTTGATAAAAATGCAAATAAAATTAATGCCGATGTTGGGATACAATATGAGGTACCCCAATGGTTTGAGTCAATTAATGATGGTACTGAGTTAGTATTAGCCATTAGACCGGAACATGTATATTATTCTTCTAAAAATACTACTCAAACTATTGAATTAAAATTAGAATTTGTTGATGATATGGGTGCTGATAAATTAATACAAGCACGCTGCACTAAAAATAATGAGCGGTTAAATTTACGAATTCCTGCGGATCAAATACTTTCAGATGACTTATTTTATGTGGAATTACCCTTGATGAAATTGCATGTTTTTGAGCAAAAAACAGGGAAACGTATTGGAGAGTGGCATGGCGAAAGTAAAAAATAAATTAAAACCGATTGATGCCCCTTCATTTGGCTATTGGAAGGCTCTTTATATGGCTTTTTATTCAAAACGCCTTTATATAGATATAGGCAAACGATGGTCAGGCTATGGAATTCGTTATTTAGTGTTGCTTATTGTCCTATGGTCTATACCTTTTTCTATTAAAGTGGCGCTAGATTTTAATGATATGTTTAATCAGCAATTGACTGAACCTTTATCTATTATTCCCACTATTTATATTCAAAATGGTGAAGCAAGTTTTGATAAACCTATGCCTTATTTTATCAAAAATAAAAAAGGTGAGGTTGTTTTAATCGTTGATACCACTGGAAAAATAACTGATTTTACTAATGAATACCCCAACTTAACCATTCTTATTAATAAAGACAAAGTAGCGTTTCGCGTACCAGGACTTTCATTATTGGGAGAGGGCTCTAAACAAACCTATAATAAGCCTTTAATACAGCGTTTTAATAAAGGAGACAATTTGGTTTTTGATGGTAAAAAAATTGTAGAGCAAAGCGCTTTTTACCAGTGGAAATACTTTGCCCAACTCATGATTTATCCCTTAGTCGTTTCAGTGTTTTTTGGAATATTTGTATTTATGTTTTCAGTGTTAGGTTTTTTGGGGCAATTATACACCCGTATTTTCTTTTCTTTTCATATTCCGGTGAAGACATCAATTAGGTTATTAATGGTTGCTAGTACTCCTATGATGTTACTATTATTAATTATGCTCCTTGATAATCTTACCTTTCCAGGATTTGGCTTTTTACTAGTTGTAGTGCTTGCGACTTATTTTTCTTTTGCTGTTTATTCTTTAAAATCTGAGAGTAGACGCATGGTGAATGTATGAGAGAACTAATCCATTTTGCTCATGGCAATGGATTTCCTTCACCTTGTTATAAGCAATTATTGGATTGTTTGGCAACGCGTTATGATTATTGTTATATAGATAGAGTTGGCCATGATCCTTTATATCCTGTTGAAGAAAACTGGGATAAATTAGTAGCGCAAATAATAGCAAGTATTAAAGCTCAAGCTAATCAACCTGTTATTGCGCTAGGACACTCCTTCGCTGCGAGCCATGGAGAGCCGAAGGCGCGGGCGAGTAGTCCCTGGTAGCCTTAGGGCCGGATGTTTTTCCGCAGGGAAAATATAAGGCCATACGAAAAGGCGTCAGTCATTGGGGAGCGTAGATTTTGAGGCCCGAAGGG
>CANJQE010000090.1 GCA_947476305.1 Legionellaceae bacterium | reverse complement strand
TTGCTCAAGGATCTCTACTGCTTTTATTTTAAATTCTTTTGTGTAGCTGTTGTTGCTCATCATAACTCCTCGTTACTTGGATTATACCCATTAAACAAGGTGTCCTGTAAATCGAGGGAGGTTCACTTTATATAAGTGGTATTATTTGAATTTTTATACATAAATCTGATAGTTAGCGCAATTTTAAATTGTCTACTATATTTAATAAATACAAGACTTAGGAAAAACCCCAAGGTCGAGGCAAAAGAAATTTTTAATGAGGGAGTTTAGATATACTAAATGACCGAATTAAAAACTTCTTTTAACGAAGAGATTGGGTGTTTTGTGACAGGACTTAGGAAAAACCCCAAGGTAGAGGCAAAAGAAGTTTTTAATGAGGGAGTTTAGATACACTAAATGACCGAATTAAAAACTTCTTTTAACGAAGAGATTGGGGGTTTTTCCTAAGTCCTGAAATAATTAAAATAAGAACAGGCCTTAGCCTGCGAGGGGAAAACATGTTCAAAAAAGGACTGGTTTTAGCTTCATTTGTTTGTTTATTTAATACTTCTGTATTTGCTGAGAACGAAATTGCCATCACTATTGATGATTTACCTTTCGTGGGTTCGGGCACAAGTACTCCTGCAAATTTAAAAAGAACCCAAGAGCGCTTTATGGCGCTAGTAAACACACTGGTAGAAAACCAAGTTCCAGCAACTGGTTTTGCTATTGGTGGCGCTATAGCGAAAAATGAATGGGAATTTTTAGAAATATTTCGTAATCAGGGCTTTACTCTTGGTAATCATACTTATACGCATCGTAGCTTAAATGGTGAAAGCGCAGATAAATACATCGCAGACATTGAACGTGCTGACACAATTTTAACACCAGTAATGACCGAGCCTAAATACTTTCGTTATCCTTATTTAGCAGAAGGTAAAGGAGAAAAGAAACAAAAAGTTCTCGAATACCTTACTGAGAATCACTACACCGTTGCACCTGTTACTATTGATAGCAAAGACTATGAATTTAATGCACAATTTTATCGCATTCCTTATCGTCAAAGAGCTCAACGACTTGAACAATTTAAAAAGCGTTATCTTGCCTTTATTTGGCAACAAACCTTAAGAGCAGAGAAAAAAGCGAAGCGAGTTGACGGCCAACCTGTAAAACAAATTTTATTGATTCATGCCAATCTGCTTAATAGTTTATGTTTAGGAGATATCATTGAATTATATAGAAAAAATGGCTACAAATTTATTAGCTTAGGTGATGCCCTAAAAGGAAATACGGCTCCAGTAATTAATGATGTATCACCACAAGCAGTTTCGGGATCTGAAAAGAAAAAGACAGAGACAACTACAACATCGCCCAGTGCTTCTTAAGTTTTTACTTAAGTACAGGACTTACGAAAAACCCCAAGGTCGAGGCAAAAGGAATTTTTAATGAAGGAGTTTAGATTAACTAAATGACTGAATTAAAAATTTCTTTTAACGAAGAGATTGGGCGTTTTTCGTAAGTCCTTAAGTGTTTTTTATGCGAGAAACCATATGACGAGGTAGAAGCATCCAATAATGTCCTGGGTTTTTCATATGCCCAGCAATCGAAGTTGCTTTGTCGCCCCCCCCCCAATAAACATCACCTCTTATTTTCCCTTTGATTGCCCCACCAGTATCTTGTGCAATCATTAGACGCTGCATGGGTTTATTTACATTAGGATTTTTGCTATCAGGGCGTGTAGTATTCAACCACAGTGGAGCTCCCATAGGAACCCATTGACGATCTATCGCTAAAGAATAGCCGGGGGTTAAAGCGACCCCTTGAGAACCTAAAGCGCCATCTAGATTTAATTTACGGAAAAACACAAAAGATTTGTTTTGATTGATAACTGGATTGATTTGATCTGGATTTGCTTCTAAATAGCGTTTAATTGCTTGCATCGATGCAGTATCTCTAGTCATTATCCCTTGTTTAATTAAAACACCAGCTATAGCAGTATATGGAGCACCATTTTGACCATCATAGCCAACAAAGACACGAGAACCGTCTGCAAGCTCAATAACACCCGAACCTTGTATTTCTAAAAATAAGCGATCGATAGGACTATGAATCCACAATAAAACTTGCGCTTTATCTTTAACAGCCCCTTTATTAATTTGTTCGCGAGTATAGTAAGGAACGACTTTAGATCCAGCTAATCTTCCCACAATTTTGCGATTTTTTAGATGAGGAATAAATAAGCCAAGATCAAGTGTGACCAAATCTTTGGGCAGTTCATAAAGAGGAACATTAAATTCAGCTGATTTAGTATAACTGCCTTTAATTGAAGGCATGTAATAGCCGGTAAATAATCCTGTAACCGGTTTATCACCATAAAACTCAACAGGAGCAAACCACTTTTGAAAAAAGATCTTTAGATTTTCTTCTGTGGGATTAATTTTTAAAGCAGCGTGACAAGCAGGATGCCAATCTTTCGCTTGTAATTCGATATCATCTGTACCTACAATTTGCTCAGGTTCTTGCTTTATAAAAGCACGACAGGAGGTTTGAAAAGTAGTAAAAGATTGCTTCAGATCTGCGCTTTCCCATCCAGGTAAGTGCTTAAAACTCACCACTCTAAACATAGGTTTAGGCGCATTAAGCCACCAGGTAAAGATACCCAGGGTAATTGCAGCTAGTGCGAAGAAAATGTATAGTATTTTTGCTTTCATAAGAGGTCAAATTTTACACTAGATGAGAAAAAAAGCAACCTGAGGATCAATTTTAAAACCCAGTTTATCGCAAAAACAGATAATAAGCTATTTGAATTAATCTATTTTTCAACTACTTAGTTGTTCGTTGACCATTTGCTTTATTTCAAAGGTTTGACTGGTTTTATTAATATTTAAGCTGAGATTTTTTAGCGCATTCATATAGGCTATTAAATTTCTCAAATCTGAAAAATCAATGCTTAAAGAAACTGGATTATTTTGTATTTCCTCCAACTTGTTACTGAGTTTTTGATAGAGTTGCAGAGCAGCTAAATGCTCTCTTTGTTCATATAAACTAGCCAACTCCTTTTCATCATCTGCTAAATCCACTTGAAATAAAGCAGCACTAGCAATTGCTTTGTCTCTATCAATAGAAGTCAAAATATAACTAATCGTCGCTTGCGCCATCACTAATGCTTCAAACCTTTGCCGTAAGCTTGCTAATTTTTTTTGTTTCTTATTATTTAAATCAAGATCAGCAAGTGACTCCATTAAGCCACGTGCTAACCAAAATAAACTGGCTAAATCATGAATTGTTTTTTTTCCCCTACTTAAAAGTACTTGCTGTAAATTAAAAGTGAGATATCGGTAAATTTTTTCCAAATAGCGCTGTAAAAGAGTCCATACATCGGAGCGCCATAAAATATTCGCTACGATAAAACTAGCAGCAATACCAATTAATACGCCTGCCAGACGCTGCAAAGGAGGATCTAATAAAGTAGGTGGCCCTCCCTCTTGAGCCAAGGCTATAATTAAAGCGATATTGGCTTGTAAGCCTATATAAGCATATTTGGGAAACTTAAACATAAAATAGGAAAAACCCCAAACAGCAAAAAATAGGATAATAATAAAATCATATAAATTCATTTCTATTATTGCTAAAGAGCTTAATGCTAATCCACCACCTAAAGTACAACCAATTAAACGATGAATGATTACATTCTTCATTTCCAAAAGATTAAGACGCATGGAAATAACTAAACTGCTAATAATTCCATTAATACCGCCAGGCCAATTACTCACTAACCAAAATCCTAAAGCAAGAAGAACCGCAAGTCCTGCCTTAATAGAATGCTTAATTAATTCATTGTCTGATCTGATACGATCTTTTTTATTTAAGAAGACATATTGTTTTTGCTGAGCTAAGGGCTTTTGGGCTAATAAAGAAGATAAAAAAGAAAAATTTTGATAGGTCTGATTTAGAAAAACAATAAACGAATAAATAAAATCGCTTTTTAAAGGCTGTATTCCTGCTTGCTCTTTTATTTTCGCTTCCAATTCTACAAGAGCTGCTTCTGTGCCTAAGGTCAATAAAGAAGAATTAGTATTAGAAAAAGCAAGTTGCAGTTGACGCAAATCCTGTTCAATCGCGATAAATACCTTCTCTATTGAGACGGTTTGCAGCAGTATAAGATCTTCCCTAGAGCAAGGAAGGGAAATCACATACTGTAATTGACGAGCTAGAGTAAAAAAAGTATCTAAAAAAGCGCGAAATTTATCTGTTTGCGCTTGGCTAACTCCTAACTCTGTATTCATAGAACCAAGGAGCTCTATTGCCTTACGTAGTTTCTTTTTAATTTTAAGATTACTATCAGCAATAGGATTCATAGTTAATTTATTGTCACGAATACAGGCTGCAATCGCTTGAAATTCATCTATAAAATTATTCAATAACTCATTTACTTGACTGTTTATATTGTCTTTTAAATGATTAGGGAAAACAACATAAACACTAAGAGCAAAAACGATAACGCCTATGGCGATTTCCACCGGTCTCCATATGGCTACATTAAAAGCATTTTGTGGATTAATAGTTATTTGCGAAATAATAATAAAGGCACATAAAGCACCTAATAAATAAGCATAGCCATGTTTACTGTAATAATAAAAATAGACACTAACAGCAATGATTAAAAAACAACTAAGTAAGTACAACAAAAAACTATTGGCTACAAGACCTGCGAGAAAAAAACCAAATACGGCACCAACAATCGTCCCAGTAATACGCATTAGTGCTTTATCAAGGATACTTCCTGTGTACAAATTAGCAACGATCACTACAGTCATGCCCGACCAGTAGGGACTTTGCAAATGAAATTTAAAAGCAACTAAAACCGCTGCTAGTGCACCTATAGCCGTTCGTAAAGCAGCTCTATTTTCTACGGTTCTTGGCCAATAGGGAAACACTTTATCTCCTATAAGTCACCGTTTCGGCACTGGCACCGATACGTAAGGGATAGTCCTCACTGACATCATCAATATAAATACGAACCGGAAAACGCTGCGCGATACGTATCCAATCTTCTGTTGCTTCCATATACTCTAAAGTAGAAGGAGCAACACTGCCTGATTGCACTCGGTTAATTCCCCATCCAAGGCTATTCACATGACCATGGAATACCTTTCCTGGATACATATCAATGGTAATATCCGCTTTATCACCTGGTTTAATTAAGCGAATAGAGGTTTCTCTATAACGAGTAACTACCCACCACCGTCTTGTCTCTACTAAAGCAAATAATCCTTTTCCAGGATTAATATATTGTCCGACTCGAACATTAAAATTAGTGATATAGCCATCTTCTGGAGCAATAAGAGCAGTATGACTCAACAAGTATCTAGCTTGATCTAACTCAGCTTCAGCTGCAAGAATGGGACTATCATCAAAATTAATTTGTGCTGTTTTTAATTCTTGCTCTGCGATATTAATTGCAGCTTCCTGCTCTTTTATCTTATCGACTAAATTAACTAAGGCAATAGTAGCTAAATCGCCTTTAGCTTGTAATGGAGCAAACCGCTTATAATGATCCTGACTTAGGCTTAACATAATTTTATTTTGTTGCAGTTGTTGTTCCGCCTTAGTAATCGCTATTTTTTCATTTTCATAATCTAGCTTTGCAATACTTAATTTTGCTTTTGCCTGTTCGAGTGAGTAAAGATAGGGTCGAGGATCAATTTCTATTAATTTTTCCCCTTTTCTTACGGACTGATTTTCACGCACATAAAGCTTCGTTACAGGCCCTGAAACAACAGCGGCAATATCCACTATATGAGCTGATACATAAGCATCATTGGAACGTGTATCATAATAAGCAAAATAACGATAGGCGCCATAAACTGTGAGCAGTAAAACCCCTACTCCAATTTGTGGCCAATATTTAAATTCAGAAATTTTGAACAAACTCGTCCCAGATATTATTTACGAAAGATGTACAACAATACAGCCTTGTCTTATTAGACTCAAGAGTCTGCTCACTTACAAACAATAATAAGAAATTCTAAAGCTTAGACAATCAAACCATCATTTCAACATTCGCAAAATAACGCCAACTACTTATTCCTGTGGCCACATAATTTATTTCTCCTCCGCAATAGAGTTTCGCATGAGGTCTAATGACTCTAATTTGTACTAATGAAGAACTATACTCTGGAGTAGATGGAGTTAAAACCGTGAATCTAAAATGATGAGTGGCTTTAATCTCATCATCACTTACTGTAAGTAAACAAGGATAACTACCTAAATCCTCGACAAGATACCAATAATTATTTTTTCCTGCAGTGAAGCTACATCCTTGCTTTTGCAGTACTTGTTGTATTACTTGATTGGCTAAATTCTGTGAACGCAGGCATTGTTTTAATTTATCTTTAGGTACATTAATTAACTGACGAGCTATATGTTCTAATTGATAAAAATGATGATGCTCTCGCTCACGCTTAGAGGCTGCTCGTTGATACAACATGGCTTGCTGCATGCTAGATAATACTAACAAACTGATAACAGCTGTAATGCACAAGGTAAAAATAAAAATAAATCCTCTTTCTTTATTCATGAACGCACTAATACACTAAAATGATGCATTTTTTTATTTGCTAAACCAAAGGCCAGATCTATTTTCTTTTTCCCAAAGACAACATTCTGTTTAATCTTCATGGAGTGAATAACTGGAGTTAATTCTTCACTGTGAACTTGTTGGTAATATAAGGCATTAAGCCCTTCTTGATTTTTTTTAATAAACCACCGCTCTTCTAGCCAATGACCTACATAGCTTAATGAAGGGTAAGAGAAAAAAATGGGACTGTCTAAAGTCAGTAAAGATCCTTGGGCTGTTCTGTTTATCTGTACAATTTGATGTACTTCAGCTCGCTCACAATCAGCAATTACTATGGCCTGTTTTACCCGCAAAGAACGCTCTGGAGAAATTAAAATTTCTTGTTTATTAAAAGAAAGAAGTTCAGAAAATTGTTCACTCATACGCTTTATTTGTACTACTTGAGCCTTTTCTTCAATTGTTAAACTACTAAGACTTTGTTGATGTATTCGTCTGTCAACTGCCTGTAATTGGTCAATACTCAAACAAGGCGTAAACCCTGCACGCCGAATACTATCGCTTAGTAAATCTTGCACCCAAAGTAGATCTACATTCACCGCTAATGAATCACGAAGAGTCATATAATGACGTTTATTAAGTAAATAGCTTTGAATCAATATAGTGCTCAGCAAACTGGCTAAAAACAAACTAATCAATAATTCGGATAGACCAAGACCTAATTGCTTATTCACTACCAAGCCTTAATTCTTAGATAATCACGAGTCAACAAAGGAATTTGATTAGCTCGATATAATTCTATTTTAGAGTGTTCCCTGTTTTGAACTAGGTGAAGGGTATAGGGATCTGTAAGAAGAGTCTTTGAATCTGCACCTGATATTAAAGCTTCATCAACACTATCTAGAATAGTGGAGGCATGTGTTCGCATAAGCACTTGATTAAGGAACAAATGACCAGTGCCATAGAGTTCCAATAAAAAGAAAACCACAGTGGTGGTTAACATAAATGAAAGCAATACTTCAATAAGAGAAAATCCCTTTTGTTGATCCATTTTTCTTCCTGGGCTTGGTTGGCGGAGCCAAGATATAATGTTTTACGCTAAAAAACAAGGATTCTTAAGGTTTCCTTAAGGTTTACCGTCTAAAATTTAGTTTTTTAACCAAGGTTAGTATGAAACATAACGTTATTGTTGGTGCTGGTCCTATGGGTTTGTATCTTGCTTATAAATTACGCAAAGCAGGGGTGAAAAATATAATTCTTTTTGATCCACGCAGCGGAGAATATGTAAGACCCGGCCACGTTAACGAAGAAAACTTTGTTAAATTAGAACGAGCATTGGGAAAAACTAAATTTTCTACACTTTTTGGTCATATTAAAGAATTTGAACGTATTTTATTCGATGAAATTACTGATCTTGGTATTCCAGCGCAAAAAAAACGGTTCGCACGCTTTCATGAAGATGCTAAAAAGAAAGGCATTATTGTCCAAAATAGTGAAGGTGTTGAAGAACTGATTGAATGTGATTTTGTATTTGATTGTACTGGTTCTCAACGCATTCTTGTAAATACCATCAATCAATTAATAACACCTCCTCCTTTTAAACTAAAACCTATCAGAGAAAATGTACCCATCAAACAGCATTTACTTGCCTATGTAAGAATGACTGAAACAGATATGGATAAAATTCGGGCTGCGACCGATATTAATAAAACCCCAGGCTTCTTTCTTACCCCAGAGCAACATGTTAATGCCATCAATAGAATGCGCACTTTAGGTTGGAAAGATTTTGGCTTGCCACAATTATACGGTGTTTATTTCGGTAAAAACAAAGTCTGTCTTTACATGGAATCTCCGGATAATTTACCAATTGAAGCTCATGAAGCTTGGCTAAAAACAGTGATCGATGTATCAACAAATACTACTGACATAAGTTTTAGTCAATTACCTGCCTCTAAAAAATACAAAAGTAAACCACGTCTTACTTCTTACACAGTGAATCCTAGAGAGTTAGAAGAGGCCGCTTTTACATCTAAAACCTTACCCACCGTCATTCCTATGGGAGATTCGCAAACTGAACCACATCCTACCTTAGCGCAAGGAATAGCAGATGGTTTAGATCGCGTTGATGCCTTTATAAAACACATTGAAGTGCTGGAAGGGAACATTGCTTATTTTGATACAGAAGAATATAAAGCTGTAATCAAAGATATGATGGGAGCTCATAAAAGAGCGATAATAAATAAATATAATAGAAGAGAGAATGACTCCTACCAAATGCTTTTGTTAGCAGAAACAAATTACACCGTTGCCTTGGCTAAAGCTAAAGGTCTACCCCAAGAAGCAGTTCTAAGCGATATTTTAAAAGAAATTAAAGCACGTATTGCCTATCATAAGGGCCTTACTCTAAGAACTAGCTTATTGATTGACACAAAAGAAGAGGTTTCATTTACAAAACAGAGTCTCGATAGTTTATCTGCACAATTAGCTCTCTTAGCGGGACTCCTAATTCAAGCATATGAGAATTTACCTCTAGCCTTTGCTTTTGAAAAAGAAAATGCCTTACTTAAACTTAAACAAGCCGCTGCTGATTTAAAAGAATGTGGAAATCGTTTTATTAAAGCGCAAGATACAAATAAAGCCTTAGCCGCTTACCAAGAAGCGCTAAAAATATACCAACATCCAGCATTAGCTGCTTTAGCTCTTGAGCAGATTACTATTCATTCCAATATAGTGATCTCCTATCGCAAATTAAACCGTCATGAAGAGGCTATTGCTCAAGGTACAATCGCCTTAAATCTCGCACCTAAAACTGCAGAGTTTGCAGAGATTCGCAAAAAACTTCTTTATAATGTTTTAAAATCTATTCAAACAGTTGTGCAAGGTATGTCTGTAGATAAAGAATTAGAAATCAACCTAGCAAAACAAAAAGCAGTAGCACTCCTAGACAATCACCCGAATCTACTAGAAGCCTCAACCTATACTGAACTTTGTTTATTTTTCGGTAAAGAAGAAGTAGTGGTTGTTAGTGCTGCTTCCATTGCGTCAATTCCCAACCAGGCATCCAGTAATCCCTCTTCCTTTTTAAGTGGAACTGTGCCAACGAAATTGCTTACTCCCACTGATAGGAAAGGCTGTATTATTTCTTAATGCATTTTCTATGGCAGTCTTATCAACCTTAAGCTAAGATAGTAAAATAGCTCATACATGTCATTCAATACCCTAAGCGTTTGAATGACATGATATTTTCAAAGGATTTATGATGTCTGTTGATTTCCAGAACTTGCCTCATCCTGGCATACGCTCTTTGGTGCCTTATAAACCAGGAAAATCGATTGACGAATTAAAAAAAGAAAAAGGATTAAATGATATTATAAAAATGGCCAGTAATGAAAATCCACTGGGCTGTAGTCCTTTAGCATTAACTGCGCTACAAACTATTTCCTCTACAACACTAGCGACCTACCCTTCCCCACTTAATCACCCGCTTATGGCGAAATTATCACAAAGCCTTAACATTAGTGCTGAGCAATTATTTTTAAGCAATGGCTCTGATTATATTTTTGGTTTATTAATTCAATGTTTTGCCCTTCATTTAGGAAAACATATCTTAATCCATGATTTTGCTTTTAGTGCTTATGCAATCCAAGCACACGCCTTACAAGTTCCTGTACAAATGGTAAGTATTCATGAGCATTGGGAAGTGGATATAGAAAAAATAATTAAAGCCTGTACGAGTCAAACCGCATTAATTTTTATTGCTAATCCTAATAATCCAACCGGCTTGTTAATTAGCTCTGAAAAAATTAAGCAGCTGTTAGATAATATTCCGCAAAACACCTTGATCGTTCTTGATGAGGCTTATTATGAATATGCTGCGGAGCAACTAGAAGATAACAGTATAGAATGGCTGGCCCAATATCCTAATTTAGTAATTACACGCACCTTTTCTAAAATTTATGGAATGGCTGGTCTACGCTTAGGTTATGCTATGGCACATCCTGATGTCATTAATATCTTAAAGCGAGTTCAATTACCTTTTGCGGTCAATCAAGTAGCACTTAATGCAGCATGTGCCGCTTTAGATGATAAAAAATTTATTGAGAACAGTTTAAAAATAAACACGAATGGCATGAAACAATTTAAAGAAGAATTTAAAAAATTAACTATTCCTTACTTAGCATCAGCAGGCAATTTTCTGACTTTTAATTGTAAAGAAGATGGTATGAAGCTTTATAATTATCTTTTAGACCGGGGCATTATTATTCGACCTCTACACCCTTATAATATGCCTCATTATTTACGGGTCAGTATAGGAACTCAGGAACAAAATAAACGCTTCTTTAATGAACTCACTCAGTATGAAAATGAAAAGAGCCGTTTATAATAAGAAAGTAGGCTTAGTTATTGTATGAGATTGCTTTAACCACTTTTAATAAAAGGAAAAAAATGACTAGTGATTTAAGTAGTAAACATTGTGAGTCCTGTGAAGGAATTGGCGCTGCACTTAATGCAGAACAAATTAAAAATTTAATGCCGCAATTAAACTCCCAATGGGAAGTAAGTGGCGATCACCGTAGCATTAAGCGCAAACTTTCTTTTAAGAATTTTTATGAAACAATGGCTTTTGTTAATGCTCTAGCGTGGATTGCCAATGTTGAAAACCACCACCCTGATTTAGAGTTAGGGTATAACTATTGCCATGTAACGTTTATGACCCATGCTCTTAAAGGTCTAACGCATAATGATCTTATTTGTGCCGCAAAACTAGATAAGTTATTAAGCGATTAGTCTTAATACCAAGCTGTTAGGTAGTAAAAAAACAGCTTGGAAATTTTTCTATTTTTAAATTCATAATGCCGTAACTTGTATGTATTCATTAATGAATGATAAAGTAAATAGCTAAGAAAAATTAGGCAGCGTGTCGCCTGTTTTTGAGAAACCTGCCGGGACATCCAAGTCCCCGGCAGGGACAAAAACAGGCGACAAGTATGCCTCCGGCGGCCCTGGCCGTCCTGGTCCCCCTTGATTTTGATCCCCCTTCGGGCCTCAAAATCTACGC
>CANJQE010000089.1 GCA_947476305.1 Legionellaceae bacterium | reverse complement strand
TTAACACCATTAGTGATGATGCAATTAGTACTGTTGAGAATGAGTTAAATAATAGGCCAAGAAAGTGTTTAAACTATAAAAGTCCTATTGAAATTTTTAACACAAACTAGAGGCGGCAAAGTTGCGATAACTAGTTGGATCCGCCAAACCACCACCTATTATTATATTCTACAAAAAAATTCAGAGGCATTTTTGCTGGATTATTGGAAATGGCCGTTTGAAGATATCCTTTTTTTATATCAAACAACGATTTCTCGAAATGTTTATTAATATACATCATTTTAAATTTATTCAATAACTCCATATGGCTATGAATATCTTTTTGTTTTTGCAAACTTAAAGAGGGTTGTTGATTATCAGAACTAATAACTTGACCAAAAGTTATTGAACTAACGAGGAACAATAATAAAAATAGAGGGATTTTCGTCATAAAATCTGCTTGTTGTTTTTAGATTGGCGAGCATTGCTCCCGAGGATGGGGTTATACTCACACAAAGTATAAAGCGCATTATCTTATCACTGTTTTATGAAATGGAGTAGCGAGCGGGGTTGGAATCAGGCTTGTTGGTAGTATTACATAGTGTTGAGAATAAAATTAACAATTTGAGGCGTTTACTATTCCAAGTGAAGGAAACTCCTGCATGAATTTTTGATTAATTTATATCAATTACAATCTAATCCTAAAATGATGATCTTTATTAGTGATGGAAAAAAAATTGTCGGCAGAAATCCAAAACACTCTCAGTAAACTTATTTTGTACCAATTGTAACAATCTTTACACATTCTTATCTGGAATAATCGGAGTTAATTGGTATAGTTATAGTTAATATCTTCCACATAATAGATATTCGACTTATCTTCTCCACACAATGAGTGGAGGACTGGAACGTTCCTAGTTTAATCTCTTAGACGGGTTAGTCGCTAGTTAAAGAATCATGCATTATTAATGAGCTTTGATTGAGCGAGGAGACCTTTCTTTTTCACTCTCATTACTTTTAACTCTTAAGTGTGTCCCTTAAGGGGAGCTAATCATGACAAAGTTAACTGATTCCTAACTTGGAGAAAAGAATGAGACAATTACTTTTTTTATTTGCAGGTAATCCTAAAGTTGATTCAGAATCAAAGAGAGATGGTATATGCATAGCGCCTGAAAAAGGCTCTGGTCAATACAATAGACAGTGCTTTTTAACGGAAGAAACCGAAATAACAAAAGAAATTTTGCTTGAAGCAGTCAAATTAATGCAATTAGAGATCCCCAATTGTAAAAAAATTTTTTTAAGCAAAGAGCTTGCTGAAAACATAGACTTGCTTCCTGAAACTATTAGCTCTTTGATTTATCATTACAACACCATGACTAGGGGGTTAAATGAGCAACAGTCAAAGGAAGCTTGTATTAAATTTTTAAAAAAATTACCCCCGCATGTTACTGAAATTAAAATTCATACTAATTTACGAATCTGGAAAAACCCGAACGAAATAGTTGCTGCCGTTCCAAAACACGTTACTAGTATTACTCTACATGGTGAAATACTTAAAAATTGTACAGAAGATGAGTTAAGAAAATTTTTTAGCAGCTTTCATGATCAAATAAAACAGATTCATATCCTAGGTGACATAGTTCCTAATGTCTCCCTTGACGATAAAACACTTCATAATCTTATAATCCAATTACCTTTTTCTGTGGAAACTCTCTCTGTTCCACGTAATGTCTCTGTCTTCGGGGATCAAAAAACTGAAAGGCAAATTAAGGTGCCTCAGTATAGGGAAGAACATTATTTTCCAACTTCCTACTCAGAACTTACTAGTTCCTCTACAGAGGATTTATTCCAAAAAGCAAAAAATCTTTTAAGTGATTATACAAAAAACACTTCCTGCTCACCTGGATTAACTCTTTTTGTTACGTTCCATTGGAACAGAAATCATCTAAGTAAGGTCAATAACATTCTTAATCAATCTAACTCGATTGATGAGCTACTTTCTAGTCTTAGTCAGATTGAAAAAGAAGTAAATTTTAATTCAACTGGATCCTTAGCTCGTCGTATTCACTACATTAAACACATGCAATATCAAGAACAGAACGTGGAACATGAAGATAGGCTTTCCAGCCTATCCACTCCAAACTGAAGATGATTAGTTTAGATAGACTAAATGACCGAATTAAAAACTTCTTTTAACGAAAAGATTGGGGCTTTGCGTAAGTCCTAAATCAAGTTCCGCAGAAAGTTTTATAGACACGCTCGCTTGGCATAGGAGGCGATTGATAAATTTGGATATCCAAGCGATTCTTATAGGGCTCGGTGAGTGCATTGAGTAATTCATGAACTGGTTTACTGTCGCCGTTTGATGCCGAATCCAATGCTTGATTCACTTTATGATTGCGCGGGATAACAACGGGGTTACTAGCATTCATCAAGTAAAGCGAGGATTCAAAGGAATTGTTATTCTGTTTGAGCCTTAGCTGCCATCGCTCATACCAATCATGAAAGCCCTTGCTGTCATAAAGCTTCCCACTTGGCTTATCTTCCCTACTTAAATCTCGGAAGGTATTGGTATAGTCCGCCTTTTGTTGATACATCCAATCGAGTAAATCCGCAATTAATTTCTTATCGTCTTTTTGCCTGCCCAATAGGCCAAGTTTGGCACGCATCATCGCCAGCCATTTGTCTTGATACAAGGCAGGAAACTGATTTACTGCCTCTTCAGCAATCCTGATTGCCTTGTCACTATCCACATGCAAAAGCGGCAGAAGTGTTTCAGCAAAACGTGCCAAATTCCACTGTGCAATAAGCGGTTGATTGGCATAGCTATAGCGCCCCATCTGATCAATAGAACTAAACACAGTTGCTGGATCATAAGAATCCATAAAAGCGCAGGGTCCATAATCAATTGTTTCTCCAGACAGCGCCATATTATCAGTATTCATGACCCCGTGAATAAAGCCAACGCGCATCCAATGCACCATTAAATCAAGCTGTTGATCTATAACCTTTTCCAATAATTGAAGATAGGGATAAGCAGACTCTTTAGCCTCCGGATAATGTCTTGTAATGGTATAATCCGCTAGAGTTTTAATTCCATTTAAATCATTTTGCGCAGCTAAATATTCAAAGCTACCTACTCTAAGGTGACTGGAAGCGATGCGTGTAAGGATGGCCCCCTGCAAGATGGTTTCTCGATAAACCTCCTCTCCTGTGGTCACTACCGCAAGACTACGAGTGGTAGGAATACCTAGCGCATGCATCGCTTCACTAATAATATACTCTCTGAGCATAGGTCCCAATGCGGCGCGTCCATCACCCCGTAGACCATAGGGTGTTTTACCAGAGCCTTTAAGTTGGATATCGACACGCCTACCATCCGGTGTTGTATGCTCCCCAAGCAAATGAGCTCGTCCATCGCCTAAATAAGTAAAATAACCAAATTGGTGTCCTGCATAAGCCTGTGAAATTGGCTCTGCACCTTCTGGCACTATATTTCCGGAAAAGAGCTCCGCAAGCTGCGCGTCAGAAAGCAGTTGGAGATTTAATCCTAATTCTTGGCTCAGCGCATTATTTATAACGACAAGCTGAGGTTGACGAACCCTAATCGGCGACATCCTAGTAAAAAAATGTTCTGGAAGCTTTGCGTAACTATTGTTAAAACGCCAACCAATGTTGAGATTATTTGCTTTCGACATTGTTCTATAATTAATTAACTGATTTGAGGACAATTTCGCATAGTTTTTCCATCTTTGAAAGCACTAACTTTGACAATGAATAAACAGAGGGATTTTTATTTGGCCCCTTGCGTCGCTCATTACATGCCCTTATTGTATTTTAAAAATACTTTATATGTATAATATTGATAATAAAAAACCAAAATTTGTTATTTTTGAAAAAAACATTTGCATTTAACTCAAGATTTAAATTAATCTGAAAGAGACTCAATAAGGAAAAGGAGCTCACCATGGGTAAAGATGCACATTCTCGTCTTGTAAATGGAAATCATACTACTAAACAACCTTATTCAAATCAGAGATCAACACAGTTTTTTAATAAAAAAGAAACAGCCCCACCAGCAGAAGTCCCCAAAAGAAAACCCAGACCGGAAGTACAAGCACCCGCTCAAGAAATAAGATTAAGAACTACTACGGACTTTTTATTGGCTGCCATTTTAGATGAATTAAAAATGCAAAATACGATTGAGCTCATGAAGCTAAAAGCGAAGCAAGAACAAGAGCAAGAGGAGTTGCAAGCGGCTAAAGAAATGGAGGAACGTGATAAAGCTCGGTTCGAAGAAATCCGACCATCGCTGTATATGTGATTAATAGTATCCTCTTCAAAACCAATTAACAGCATCTGTTAATTGGTTTTGTTTCTCCACAGCCACTATTCATTAGCCTGATCACTAGCTCTTGAGGTATAATAGCTCCCTTTAAATGTATTTAAATTAAATTAATTGATTTAATTTAACACTAATTAATGGTATAATAGCCTTCGTTTACTAGCTCGTGATATGCAGCCATGAATAATACTAAAGAAAAAGAGCTTCCTGGAAGTAAAGAGGGATTGTCTTTTTCTTCCTTACCCTTACGAGAAGAGTTATTTAACAATCTTGTTTCACTTGATTATAAAAAAATGACGCCTATTCAGGCGCAAAGTCTTCCTCTTATGCTGAATAATGCAGATGTCATTGCGCAAGCACAAACAGGAAGCGGTAAGACTGTGGCTTTTGGTTTAACTTTATTAAATCATTTAAAAATTGACCATTTATTTACCCAAGCATTGATACTCTGCCCCACACGGGAACTAGCGGAGCAAGTGAGTCAGGTTCTTCGCCGTCTCGCACGTCTTTTATCCAATGTAAAAATTTTAAACCTTTCCGGCGGTATACCAATGAAGCCGCAATTAGACTCCTTAAAATATGGAGCACATATAATAGTTGGTACGCCAGGACGAATCCAAAAGCATTTAGAAAAGAAAACCTTGTCCTTATCCAATTTACACAGCTTAGTTTTAGATGAAGCCGATAAAATGTTGGATATGGGTTTTTTAGATTCATTGAAACAAGTCCTTTATTATTGCCCCTCACAACGACAAACCTTATTATTTTCTGCCACTTTTCCACCGCAGATTAAACAATTAGCCAGTGAGTTCATGCGCAAGCCCCTAGAGGTAAAAATTGATGAACAATCGAGCTCTCTAGATATTGAGCAGAAATTTTTTGAAGTTCCAAATCAAAGTGATAAATACCACGTATTAAAAAAATTACTCTCCCATTATCAACCGACTTCTGCCTTGATTTTTTGTAACACCAAAGAAAAAACCAAAGAACTAGCAACCCTGCTCTCTCAAGATGGTTTCAAAGCCAGTTTTCTCAATGGAGACTTAGAGCAAGTTGCACGCGATCAGACCATGATTCAATTTGGCAATCAAAGCTGTTCTATTTTGGTAGCGACCGATGTAGCGGCCCGAGGTTTAGACATCAAAGAACTTCCTGCAGTAATTAATTATGAGCTGGCTTTCTCTTCCGAAGTTCATATTCATCGGATAGGACGTACCGGACGGGCCGGTTGCAAAGGGATCGCGTTAAGTTTAACTACCCCTAAAGACGCTGAACGTCTATGTCTTATTGAAGAGGCGATGGCCAAGCCACTGAACTGGGGCGTCATAACTGCTTTACCTGCGTCCATGCCTGTGGTTGCTTTGCATCCCCCCATGGTAACCCTACGTCTTATGGCCGGAAGGAAAGATAAAATTCGTGCCGGTGATATACTCGGCGCCTTAACAAAAGATGCGGGCTTAATGGTGGATGTTATAGGAAAAATTGATATTTCCGCATCGCATTCCTTTGTTGCAATTGCAAGCAGTCACATTGGGAAAGCCTATGAACATTTCCAAAAAGGGAAATTAAAGGGAAGAAAAGTCGGTGTCCAGCGGCTTAAATAAAACCAATTACAGGGCTTACGAAAAACTCCAAGATCGAGGCAAAAGCAGTTTTTAATGAGGGAGTTTAGATATACTAAATGACCGAATTAAAAACTTCTTTTAACGAAGAGATTGAGTGTTTTTCGTAAGTCCTGGATTAATTTAAGGTAAAAGATGAATCATACAGGTATGGTAAAGCGTTTTAATAAAATTAAAGGTTATGGTTTCCTCACAGCTGATGCTGATGACAAGGAAATCTTTATTCATTTTTCGGAAGTACAAACAGCAGGTTATAAAGAATTAAAAGTTGGAGAGCGCGTTTCTTATGTCTTAAACCAGGGTGAAAAAGGCGAATTTGCCACCCAAGTTCAAGTGCTTAACTAAACCCTAAATGAGTCTGTTTCTATGTTAGATATACGAAGTATAAGTATGGAATTTGGTAAAAAATCCTTATTCCAAAATGTGGATTTAATTTTATTACCCTCTCAACGTTACGGTGTAGTTGGGGCAAACGGTACTGGTAAATCAACGTTTTTAAAAATTTTAGCCGGCGAAGAGTCCCCGACACATGGCTCTGTTGAAAAAGCAAAAAATTTGAATGTTGGCATCTTAAAGCAAGATCATTTCCGCTATGAAGAAAATAGACTTATTGATGTAGTTATTCAAGGCAATTCTGTTTTATGGTCGGCCCTCACTGAAAAAGAACAATTATACGCTAAGGAACATTTCACTGAAGAGGATGGATATCGGCTGAGTGAGCTAGAAGAAGTTATCATGCACCACGGTGGTTACGACGCGGAGCACAACGCAAAAAATTTATTGCTTGGTCTTGGGATTATTGAACAACATCATCACCAACCATTAAGCGCTTTGTCTGGTGGGTACAAATTAAGGGTTTTACTGGCACAAGTTCTTTATCAAAAGCCCGAGATTATGTTATTGGATGAACCAACCAATCACTTGGATATTTTATCTATTGCTTGGCTACAAGAATTTTTAAAAACCTTTCCTGGCCTTCTTATTTTTATTTCTCATGATCGTAGTTTTTTAAACGAAGTATCAACCAACATCCTCGATATTGATTACGATACAGTACTTAATTATCACGGAGATTATGATCAATTTGTTGCCTCTAAAGAGGAACGGCTTTTGTTGAAGCAAAGTGAATTAAAAAATCAAGAAAAGAAAATTGGCGCAATGCAAACCTTTGTTGATCGCTTTGGCGCTAAAGCGAGTAAAGCCGCTCAAGCTGCTTCTCGCCAAAAAATGATTGACCGTATTCAGTTGGTCGAAATAAAAGACTCCAATATATTGAAGCCCTATTTTAATTTTCAGCAAAGGAAGTCTTCAGGCAAGTCCATTATTAAAGTAGAGAATGTTCATAAACGCTTTAGTGAAAAGATCGTTTTGAAAGAAGTAACCTTTAATATTTATCGCGGCGATAAATGCGCCATTATCGGTCCTAATGGAATTGGAAAATCAACGCTTTTAAAAATCTTATTAAAAGAGCTTCCAGGCGATGACGGAAATTTTGAATGGAGTGAAACAACGACAGTCAGCTATTTTTCTCAAGACTATCGTACCCTATTAGATCCAGAACAAACCGTTCTACAATGGATGGAAAATAATGTAGTTGCCTCATCACAAGAAATACGGAATATATTAGGCCAGGTTCTTTTCCGTGGTTCGGATGTGGATAAAAAAATCGCCATGTTAAGCGGTGGCGAATCGGCACGTCTTGTTATGGCAAAAATTATTTTAGAAAAACCCAATGTTCTCATCCTTGATGAACCAACGAATCACCTTGATCTCGAATCCATTGATGCCTTAATCGAAGCCTTGCAAGCCTTTCCAGGAACCGTTTTATTCGTAAGTCATAATCGTCATTTTATAGATAATATTTCTACTAGGGTTTTAGTACTAACCGAGCAATATGGTGCGCAAAATTACTTAGGAAACTATGAGGAATATCTTGGTCAATTTGGAAAAGACTATTTAGGAACAGCCTAAGGATTGCTACCTGATTCATCTTGTCCCTATACCTAGTCACAAATCTTAAATCTTGAGGAAAAATCAGATTTGGCGCATCTCCCAAGATGCGCCAAATCTGGCTTTTCACTGAAAAGCCGCTTTACTTAGGAGAGGGAATATTTTTTCCCCGAGGTTTTTTCTCTTTACTCCGCAAGCGAATGCCCTCGGTTTCGATATAAATATCGCCTTGTTTATAAAGATAACCAATGGCGCTTTTAAAGCCTTTCTTACTTTCACCGAACATGCGCTTTATATCCAGAGTTGAGCTCTTGTCATGCAGGGGCAAAAAGCCTTCCTCATCTTGCAACTTCTTAATTATCCGCGCTGCTAGCTCATGAATACGATCTTGACCAACCTTTCTTAAGACGACATCAATTTTTCCATCTTCTCGCATTGTTTTGATGTAACCTTGCATCCGTTTTCCATAATGCAATTGTTGAAAAATATCACCAGAATGAATCAAACCCCAGTGACTATTATTAATAATGACCTTATGTCCTAATGGGCTCGGCTCCTCGATCAAAAGACTCACCTCTTCTCCTTGTTTAAAGTCAGGCGCGGACTTATCTAGGAAATAGTTGAGTTTGGAGCTCGCAATGATGCGACCTTGATTATCATGTTTCACATAAACGAGGTAGGATCTATCTTTCTCCATTGGGCGTTGTTGTTCTGCCCTGGGTACTAATAAATCTTTATCTAAACCCCAATCAAGAAATGCTCCGACAGAATTAATATCAATTACTTTTAAAAATGCAAAGTCCCCTACTTTAGCGCGGGGAATCGAGCTTGTAGCAATGATTTTATCTTCGGAATCAAAGTAGATAAATACCTCGACCATATCATTTATCTTTGTATCCTTTGGTACAGATTTTCTTGGCAATAGAATTTCACCTAAAACGCCGCCATTTAAATAGATACCAAAGGGTACTTCTTTGATTACCCTTAACGTGTTAAATTTACCTACTTCAATCATTTATCTCTCACCTAATATCTATCTCAATCATTTGAGTTGTTCGTTGATTTCACTAAAATAAGTTTTGAACTACAGTTGTAGAATGTATCTATGTAGACCATTAAAGCGCTTAAAAAACTGTGTATTGAGTACAATGCTGTTATACATTATATACTATTTACAATGCTTTCCCTCGTTAAATGTCATTAAGCCACCAAAATCATCAGCTGCACTTTTCATTAATTCTTATAGTTTATGCTTTACTCCACAAGAAAATCTGGTATCTAACGCCGTTTAAAAGTATGATATCAACTGACTAAAAAAGAAGATGATAGAGAGATACCCTACTTTTTTATTCCATTTAGTACCTTTGTGACTCTAACTTTATACCCCGAAAAGGGACGAGATTAGTATGCAAGAATTAACAGAACTACAAACTAACAAATTAACAGCCGATGACTTACATCTTCAGGCAAATAAATACATTAGGGAATCCCAACAGCTTGTCTTTCAGGTATTACCTACCATTATCTCACAAATTATAGAAAGCAAAGCTTGGAATAAAAATAATACTAATTATAAAAATTTTGGCGAATACGTATTAAACCAATCACCTGATGGTTTAGGCGTTGCAAACAATAATATGTTATGGCTATTACGATCAGCAATGGATATAGAGGGCCAACATGCAGCAGAATGGGGTGATGTTCTTAACGAGGTAGATGGAGCTGTTCGGGTTTATGCTAAAGAAAATAATATTGCAATTAAAGATCTAAGTAGTCGATTAAATATTACTGAAACAAAGCAAGCAGAGCTCCCAGATAACTCAATTACCTATCTACCATCGCGCTCAAAATCGAATGATGGTCAACTGCTTAAACTAAGAAATCAGGATGAAGAAATCTATAAGGACGTCGTGACTGGAAAAATAAAGTTAAAAGAGGCCTTGCCTTATAAAGCAAAGAAACAATTCATACCACTAGATTTTGTTAAAAATAAATTTCAAAACTTATCTATTGAAGATCGCTCCGCTTTTTTAGCGTGGATTGAGCAACTACAAGACTAAAATTATCTAATAGTCTATCTGGCTTCTTTGGCTCTTCAGCCACTAAAAAAGTGGAAGCTATACCTTCAGAACCACAACCACCACAAATCCAATAAAATAGATTTACTCTTTAAACTATCGCGGTAGGTTGGATCATTTTGACCCATAGCCGTCAGATTAAGGAATAAAGATACAATATAAGGTATTGAAAAAAATAATAACTATTATTATTTTGGGACTAATTTTTTAATTAAAGGGTTTACAGTGTGCCGCTCGGCCTGAGGAGGATGCGAAGCATCCGTCTCGAAGGCTAGGCACAGTGCCTAACCCTTCGAGACGCCGCGAATGCGGCTCCTCAGGGCGAAGGGGTGCGGGAAAATACCAGATTTTTTACATACTTTGTTCATCACTGTACGATAAAATCATGTATATATATTTCCTTAGCTTGACGGCTATGAGTCATTTTGACCCCACAACAACTATATAATACTTTTATCCTGCTAAGACCGTAAGCAATCGCTCCCAATGATCAACATTGTCATTCAATGCTTGTACAGGCAGACGCTCGTCGCGACCATGTGCACGCAAATCATCAGGGCTGATAACCCAACCACCCTCAACACCATAAACGGGAATACCAGCAATTCGGAATGGCCGAGCATCAGTGGCTCCTGTACTCATGTTGGGCATCACCGGTGCATTAGGAAAACGGACATGAATGGAATTTTCATAAGCGCTAAGAATATCGGAGCGCAGGGGTGAGTCCAGCGAGGCAGTACGATTATCCGCTCTCGTAATCACAATATTAGGATCAGCAATGATATGCTCAAGTTCCGCTTTAATTGCATCAGGCGAAACGCCAGGCATAATACGGCAATTGATCGTTGCTTGTGCTAGCTGCGGTAAAGCATTATTGGCGTGTCCAGCCAACAATCTGGTTGCAACACAACGAGTTCGAGTTAAGCCAGCCTCACCCGGATCGGCCTCAATGATGTCTGCTGCCTTACTATCAGCTGGATTTTTCAACCAAGCGCGCATGGCATCACCGAGCACTTTGGGTTCTGTTTTTTCTCTTACCGCAAAGTAGGCTCTTGTAGTTTCAGTCAGAATGGGTTGAAAATGATAGGCTTCCAAATTCTTTAATGCGCCAGATAATTGATAAATAGCATTATCCGCTCTAGGCTTTGAAGAATGTCCGCCAGGATTGCGAACAGTAAACATATAATCGGCGTAGGTTTTTTCCGCTGTTTGAATCTCAAAGCCGAGAGGCTTATTATTAATATCAAAAGCTCCACCGCCCGCATCCGCATTCAAACCATATTCCACATCCAATAAATTTTTCCATTCCGTAGCGCCTTTCTGTGCCCCAATGCCGCCCGTTTCTTCATCACCGGTAAAAAAGACAATAACATCCCGTTTATTTTGAAAACCTTGTGCCTTAAGTTTTAAGATAGCAACCGTAGTGGCTACAAGACCATTTTTCATGTCCAGTGTTCCACGGCCGTAATAATACCCATCTTTTTTAACCAAGGTGAATGGATCCATGGACCAATCCTCTTTTTTCGCTGCCACCACATCCATGTGCCCCATCACCATAATGGGCTTTTTAGAAGGCAGCGTGTCGCCTGTTTTTGAGAAACCTGCCGGGACATCCAAGTCCCCGGCAGGTACAAAAACAGGCGACAAGTATGCCTCCGGCGGCCCTGGCCGTCCTGGTCCCCCTTGATTTTGATCCCCCTTCGGGCCTCAAAATCTACGCT
>CANJQE010000088.1 GCA_947476305.1 Legionellaceae bacterium | reverse complement strand
GTAGATTTTGAGGCCCGAAGGGGGATCAAAATCAAGGGGGACCAGGACGGCCAGGGCCGCCGGAGGCATACTTGTCGCCTGTTTTTGTCCCTGCCGGGGACTTGGATGTCCCGGCAGGTTTCTCAAAAACAGGCGACACGCTGCATAATTTTGTTTTATAGCTGACTTAGAGTACATAAATAGAATGGTTTCTAAAACTTTTAGAAGGAAAACCTGGCTAGAAAAGCCAGGTTAAATTTGAGTACAGCAATTTATACATTCCAATTTTTTATGATGACTTTGACCATTACTCCATTTCCTACTAAACGAATAGTGCTTGGTAAATCAATTCCTTTAACTGAAGTATATTGAGTAAAATCAATAGTATAGCCATTTTGTTTTAATTGTACTAAGTGGTTGTATTGATCGTGTTTTTCAGACTGTACAGTACCAGGCGCAGGTAAGCCTCTTACCCAATAGTATAAGTTATTCACTGGTAGACGAATCCCTGTTTGTTGTACGAGCAATTCATCAGCATTAGTTGAAGATGCTTTTTTAGCACCGTCTTGGAAGGTAATTGTTTTACCTGATTTATTAATCAGTACAGTACCACCGCCTAGAGGGCCCATTAAACGAATTTGATAGGAATTAGGGCCATGCTGTACCCAATTCATGCTTGCGGACCAGGCTTTTGCTTTATTTTTAGCAGCCATAGCCCCACTTATTTCCCAAGAAGAGACGGTTGCTGTTTCTGCTTTACGTTTTTCTAAAGGTACTACTTTATTAGTAGGGGGTTCTTCAGCTGGTCTTGGCGGAGGGGCACAGGCAGTTAATAAAAAAGCTAGAGCTAATATGTAATATTTAGTTGCATTCATTGTTTACCTCGATCCTTTTTTGTAGTTTTTCAAATAACAATACGCTAGACTGTTTATATATTCAATCCTCTTGAAAACAAATGAAAAAAAAAGCAATTTACCCTGGAACTTTTGACCCAGTGACCAATGGGCATGTGGATATTATTACTCGTGCTGCGAATTTATTTCCTGAGCTTGTAGTGGCTGTAGCAAGTAATAAAGCAAAACGACCTTTTTTAGAGTTGGAAACGCGAATAAAATTGCTTGAGGAAGCTGTAGGCCATATTCCTGGCGTTCAAGTACTAGGTTTTGATATTCTATTAATTGATTTTGTTCTTGAACAAAAAGCAGGAATTATTTTACGCGGTTTGCGGGCCGTATCTGATTTTGAATATGAATTTCAGCTTGCAGGAATGAACAGAAGGCTATCAAAACAAGTAGAAACCCTATTTTTAACTCCATCAGAAAATTTAATGTTTATTTCCTCTACTTTAGTTAGAGAAATTGCTGCTCTAGATGGCGATGTATCTCAATTTGTGCCAGAGTCAGTAGTTAAAGAATTACATAAGAGAAGAAATGTCTAAAAAGATTAAATACTTTTATACTTTTTTATTACTTAATCTCTTTATTAGTCCTGGCTATAGTGATTCCCCAACAGAAAAACCGCCTGGTTATGCTATTGCAAGTGCTCATCCTTTAGCAACTAATGCTGGCTTAGAAATTTTAGCCCAAGGTGGAAATGCTTTTGATGCAGCTATTGCTGTAGCTTCTGTCTTAGCGGTAGTAGAACCCTATCATACAAGTATTGGTGGCGGGGGGTTTTGGCTTCTTCATCAAGAGAGGGAACATAAAAATCTTTTTATTGATAGTCGTGAAACAGCGCCTTTAGCCGCAACTCAAAACATGTATTTAGATAAAAAGGGAACGGTGATTCCTGGATTATCATTAAATGGCGGTTTAGCGGCAGCAATACCAGGGCAACCGGCGGCTTTTGTTTATCTAGCTCAACATTATGGCCGTTTACCTCTTGCTCAATCATTAGCTCCTGCTATTAAATTAGCAGAAGAAGGATTTATTGTTGATAAACAATTAAGTTATTTTTATACCATGGGGGATCGCTTAGAGTGGTTAAAAAAATATCCGGCTACTGCAGCTATTTTTTTAAAAGAAGGGCGACCTTATTCTATAGGTGAGAAATTAGTCCAGAGCGATTTGGCAAAGACTCTAGGTCTCATTGCTACTAAGGGACATGATGGCTTTTATAAAGGCGAAATAGCAAAACGTTTGGTAAAGGCTGTTAATGAGACTGGGGGAATATGGACATTAAAAGATCTCGCTCAATATAGAATAAAACTGCGTGAACCCTTGATAGGGGCTTATCACAATATGTTAATTATTACAGCCCCGCCTCCTTCGGCTGGGGGAGTAGGCTTATTGACGATGCTTCATGTTCTTTCACATTTTCCTTTGGATACTTTTTCTAAAATACAATGGCTTCATTATGTACTTGAATCGATGCGCTTGGCTTATTGGCAGCGAGATCAATATATAGGTGATCCTGATTATATTTCTGTTCCTACAGATAAATTAATTTCAGACGAGAATGCCAAGCGTTTAGTCACATTAATTAATCCTAATAAAGCAATTGATAGTAGGGTACTACAAGGCACCCCAGTGAAGCAGAATCATCAAAATACTACCCATTTTTCTATTATGGATAAAGAGGGTAATAGAGTGGCTGCTACACTTACTGTAAATTATATTTTTGGTTCTAGTGTGGTTGCAGAGGGTACGGGCGTTTTATTAAATGACGAAATGGATGATTTTGCCACGAGCATTGGTGGACCTAATGTTTTTGGCTTAGTAGGCAGTGAGGCTAATGCCATTGCTCCAGGAAAACGTCCTGTATCAAGTATGACACCCACATTTTTAGAATTACCACACCGTGTTGCTATTTTGGGGACTCCAGGAGGAAGCAGAATTCCTACGATGGTTTTAATTGCATCTCTCCTCTTTCATGAAGGCTATGGAGCTATTTCTATGGTCTCAGCGATGCGTTTTCATCATCAATATTTGCCCGATACGGTGCAGTTTGAACCCGATTCTTTTCCTCCAGCAATTCAAGAAGGTTTAAAAGAAATGGGCTACCATCTTATGCCTTTGCAACAATATTATGGCAACATGCAAGCTATTACCTGGGATAAAAAAACAAAGATACTCACGGCTACTGCTGACCCTAGAAATATAGGTTTAGCTGCAGTAATAGCCAGTAAAGATGTGGGGTATGGTGTCAAATATTAATCTTTTTCACCGGTTAATTCTTTTATAGCTTTACGAGTTTTTTCAATTAATTCATCTCTAGTTTCAACTGTGAATTGAGAAGCATCAATTGGTTCACCAATATGAATTTCTGCTTTTTGTCTTAGATTAATATTAAAGGTTTTTGCTGGAATAATATCAAAGGCACCTCGTATTCCTATAGGAATAATAGTTGCATGAGCTTGTATCGCAGTAACAAAGGCGCCCTTTTTAAAAGTTGCTAATTTACCATTTTTAGAGCGTGTTCCTTCCGGTGCAACCCAAATAAGGATACCACTTTTCATCAGTTGTTCTGCATAGTGTAAATCTTTAATAGCTTGATAACGGTTTTTTCGATCAACGAAGGGAAATTCAGCAGCAGCCATTCCTTTGCCTAAAAGAGGAATTTTTGCTAATTCTCTTTTAGAGAGCATGCGAATAGAGTGATTGGGGAATGCTTTAAAACCAAGGGGAATATCATAAACACTAGAATGGTTACACATTAAAATAGTGGCTTTTCCAGGTTGAGGTTCTACATTATGAGGATTAATTACTACATAACTAACCTTTACTTGATTGAGAAGTTGATCTGTCCAATGATGGATAGTCTTGTCTACCCATGGTCGTGTGGGCGTACTAAAAAAATATTTAAAAACTGAGCGGAGACAAACTATTGCAGTATAAAAAGCAAGAGCACAACTAATCCAAAATGTTCTTAAACGTCCAATTTTCATTATACTAAACAAAGTATTAAGTGATGAGCAATCATACAGCAAGCTAATTAATTTGCCTAGATATTACTTGCTCAGACTAAAAGAGCGAGGCAAAAAAGCCTTTTTTACTCACTTCAACATCATGAATTTCAAAACCACGCCCTATTGATTTTTCACCTTCATTCCAACGCTCTTCTAACCAGCCTTTATAATCTTGCTCATTGCTTGTAGTCAACTCAGTAATAGTTTGTCGAACTTCATGACGTTTATCATCGTTGGTTAATTCTAAATAGCGTAGTTGATAATAGGGGTTTTTATCCATTATTTTTGCTGCCGCAGAAAAATGCGTTCTGGCATCATTTTTATTATCTAAGAAAAAGATAAGCATATCAGCAAGGATATAATGCATTTTAGCAACTTTTGCACGCAGTTCTTTGGCTTTTTCCTTTTCATTTAGTGCGATATATAGTGTTAAATGACTTTGTAAGGCATTTAATTCACTCTTATGATTATCAGCAAAAGCAGTTCTTTCTTTCCAGCTATCACCAAAGCCTATCGGGCCTTTCACTTGTTCCATCAGATAATCAATTTTACGCAATAATAGATGATTAAGTTTTTGTTTTAATGCAGTAGAAGGGTTCAAGGTATAATGTTCATTTAGTAATGCTTGTGCTTTATTTAGTACGAGAATATCCGCTTCAGCAACATTAGGATGATTGATTTCATCAATTGCAACTAAAGTTGCTGCATAGTCAATGGTAGTTCTAATTAGGGGATTATCTTGCGGCGTAATAAGTGCTATCTTTTTGGCTAATTCAATTAACTCTAGAGCAAGATTTTCGGCTAAATCGACCTTCTGATGTTCTAAGGCCTCTTTTATAGCACGAGTTTTAAGATGTATTTCTTGACTGTAGTCATTTCTTAAGGCGCTTAGATGTTTCTGATCAAATTTAATTTGAGGATTTTGCTCAAATAAGGTTCTGGCCTCTTTAAAGCGATAATTTAATATGGCTTCACTAAATGAATAGTGTAGCCATTCTACTTTTAAAGGTAGTTCTTCAGCTGCTAAAGGATGCTCAAAGAGCTGTGGATTTAATTGTAGGGCGTGAACTAACAAAGGAATAGTATTATTACCCGTAAATAACTTAGTTAAAGTATATTTATTTTTTTCTTGTAATGCCTCATTGAAATAGGATTGCGCTACTTTTTTCTTAAAGTCTTTGTAGGGAGCCAAATAAAGTAATTGTTCTGATAAATCAAAGTTATCTTTAATATAAGCAATTGCTTTATTTTGTTCATTGATCTTGGGCGAATTAGCTAATTGTGCAAGAAGTGCCGTAGCTTTCACTAAGGCCTGAGGATCTTTATGTTCTTGCTCTAGATAAAAACCAATATACTCTTCTTTATATTTATTATAAATATTAGGTGACCAATCTAAGGCTTCTAAATAATGGTGGTATTGTACTAAGTGTTCTGCGTACGCTGCTGCAAAACGACTATCTGCTAAATAATCTTGTTTATTAGCAATAATTCCAGAATACCTCAGGTTATTGATGTTATTAGAAATAATCTGATTGTCTTGAGGATCTAAGCCAGGCAAATGCTCATATAATTTTAAATGAATTAGCGTTTGACCAAAAGAGTAATTGTCTGTAATCACTGAGGAACCTTCAGGGAAAAAATCTAAGTAATTTCCATAATAATTCATCATTATTTGTTGAAGTTCTGCTGAATGATTGTTGGTTCTAGGCAAATTAATTAAGCTTCTAAAACGATGCGATATAAATGACTCAGGGTATTCTTCTGTATTAGGAGTATGATAACCCTTTAAATAGCCATAATAGGCAACTTTAGCTAAAGTTAGTTCCACTTTGTTAGTCTGGCAATGATTATCAAATCCCAGCCATCCTTTGAATCTTTGAAATAGTGATTGTGCCCAACTTACTTTTTTAATTTGTATACCATCGGTATGCAGTTGTGCTTTTGGGTGATTTTTTAGAGTCTGCCAAAAATATTGGTATTGAGCTTCATCCAGATTATAAAGCACTAAGTCAGGATGATAATTTAGATTAAGAGTATAAATGTGTTGAATATAATCTCTTCCTAATCGTAAAGGCAACATTGAAAACACACTCACTATTAATCCAATTTTAAAAGGAGGCATTCTATATGAAGGAACATTATTGGTCAATAAATTGATCAATGAGTAGGTAAATCATTCATTTTACGGCGTTAAAGGTTGACAGCTCGGACAGAATGCAGAGGTTCGGCCCGCAATAAGGTGGACTTCAATCGGCGTCATACAATCAAAACAAGGCTGATTTTTACGACCATAGACTTTTAAAGAAATACTAAAGTATCCTGGTTTGCCATCAAAAGCATAAAAATCTTTTAAGGTAGTTCCTCCTGCTTGAATAGCAGAATGTAAAACATTTTTAATGTGCGTGCTTAGCTGACTGCATTGTTGGTAATTGATGCTTTTTGCAGGGCTTATAGGATTAATTCCTGCTAAAAAAAGACTTTCCGTAGCATAAATATTACCAACCCCAACTACCATTTCATTATTCATAATAAAGGACTTAATAGGCTGATTTTTAGTACGGGTTTTTTCATATAAATAATCGTTATTAAATGCTTCTGTAAGCGGTTCAGGTCCTAAATGACTGAGTAAATGTTCTTTAGGATCCTCTACAGAGTAATGAAATAAGCCAAAGCGTCTTGGATCACAGTAGCGTAAAGCAAGATTATTGCTAAGACTTAGATCAACATGATCATGTTTGCCTGGAGGAGTAATAGAGGGTACTACCCGCAAATGACCTGACATGCCCAAATGAATCAAAAGAAAACCTTCATTGAGGCTAATTAAGATATATTTGCCTCGTCGCGACACAGCATGTATTGTTTGTTTAGCACATAAGTCATTGATATTGGAGGCGATGGGAAGCCGTAATTGAGGGTTACGTACTATAACCCTCTCGATTACTTGATTCTCTAAATGAACTTTTATTCCTTCTTTTGTTGTTTCTACTTCAGGAAGTTCAGGCATTTACTTACGGTCATCATGTTCGATAATGCGTCCATCTTCTTTTTTAGCAGACGAATTAGAGAAAAAATATTGTTTTGCCAAAGCTCCAAGCCATAGAGCACCTCCAATAATTAATCCCCAAATAGCTACGGAGAAAAACATGAATAATAGGCCTACACATAAAGCAATAGCCACTCCAACTACTAAAAAAGGAACCAAACTTTCTAATATTTTTTTAATGTCCATAATAATTCCGAAAGAAGTATTTATTTAATTATCGGTTAGATACTGAAATCATGCAATGAAATGAGTAAAAATGTGTTATCATTATACTAATATATGGATATAATGACGGAATAATTTCAGGAAATTAATAGTAGCAGTTATTCGCTCACTATCCTACACACTTTGATAAGGGGATCTTAATGATTTTCGGTTTTTTAAACCTATCGTTTTGGGGTTATGTACTTGCAACAGTGGTATTAACCCAAATTACTATTGCCTCTGTAACGATTTATTTACACCGTAATCAAACTCACAGAGCGTTAACGCTGCACCCTATTATTAGTCATTTCTTTCGTTTATGGTTATGGATGACTACCGGTATGGTGACCGCCGATTGGGTCGCTATTCATCGTAAACATCATGCAACTACTGATGTTGACGGAGATCCTCATAGCCCTGTAGTAGAAGGCATTAAAAAAGTCTTTTGGCAAGGCGCAGAGCTTTATCGCGCTGCTCGTAAAGACAGAGACATGGTTGCTAAATATTCGCATGGAACACCAAAAGATTGGATTGAGCGTAATGTCTATTCACACCACTCCGCAAAAGGTGTTGTACTCATGCTCTTAATTGATTTGTTTTTTTTCGGTATCCCAGGTTTAAGCATTTGGGCTATTCAAATGATGTGGATTCCTCTGTTTGCTGCGGGTGTAATTAATGGCATCGGCCATTACTGGGGCTATAGAAATTATGAATGTCCTGATGCAGCAACTAATATTATCCCTTGGGGTTTCTGGGTAGGTGGTGAAGAGCTACATAATAATCATCATACTTTTGCATCTTCAGCCAAATTCTCTGTTAAATGGTGGGAGTTTGATATGGGTTGGATGTATATTTGTATTCTTTCCTTCTTTGGTTTAGCGAAAGTAAAAAAATTACCACCAAAACTTGCCATGGAAGAAGGCAAATTACAAGTTGATTTAGATACCGTAAAAGCTGTAATTTCCAATCGTTTTCAAGTCATGTCTAATTACTATAAATCAGTGATGAGACCGATTCTCAAGCAGGAAAAAAATAAGAACATTAGTACTAAAGAAGACAAAAAACTATTTCAACGCGCTGGAAGTTTATTGCGTCGTGAAGATAAACTGCTAACAGTCAAGGCTAAAACTCGTTTACAACGTCTTTTAGATGCTCGTGAACAATTACGCGTAGCCTATACTTATAAGCAATCATTACAAGCGGTTTGGTTGAAAACTGCGTCTTCACAGAAAGAACTTATTGACGCCTTACAAAACTGGTGTCATCAGGCTGAAGAATCAGGTCTTGACGTCTTAAGACAATTTGCTTTGCAATTGAAAGGATACGTTCCCGTTTATGCTACTTATAGAGACTAATTCTAAGTAAGAAAAGTGAATTTAAAAAAGAGGTGGTTTCCCACCTCTTTTTTTTTATTGGCAGTTAAAATCATAGGGAAAAACTACTGAAGCACTACTGTTTGAGCTTTTTAATAAAATATAGCCGGCTTTCAGAGTGCATTGACCAATAGGTTGATTGTTTAGCTGATTTGGTGTTTGGGCAAACAAAGTGGCACTGATCAAATAGGGAGAGGGTAAACAGCTTAAGTTAGTTATAGTTTTAGGCTGATTACCGGCGTCTAAAATAAAAGATTTATTTACTCCTTGTTCATTACTAATGTTAAAAGCAACGCTATTATCACGTGGAACAGGTGGGCTGGCAACGGCTACTTGCACTTCACAAGAATTATCCTGTGCCGCAGAAAGTTGTGGTATAGTCATAGCCAACACTACATAGCCACTTATAATTAATTTTTTTAACATTTGGTGATTCTCCATTTTATAAAATTTTATTGGGCGCTCAGATTATCTGGAAATAAATCTTTGCACAAATAGTAAAATGAAAGAAAATGGTAAAACTCATATTTTTGTCTAATATTTTGAGGCAGAATTGACAAGTGAGTAAATTTATTTTGTAGTAGTGAAATTAAGCCATTTTAGAGACAGGGAGTTATTTATGCAAAAAAAGGTTGCAATAGTTACCGGGGGAACTGGCGGCATAGGTTCGGCTATATCAGTGCGTTTAGCGAATGAATACCAAGTTGTGGCTTGTTATTTTAAAGATGGAAAACACGAAGAAGCTCAAAAATGGCAACAGGAGCAAAAACAACTAGGTTATGATATAGATATCGTATACGGAGATATTTCTCAGTACAGTGATTGTGAAAAACTGGTTAATTTGGTTCTAGAGCGTTATGGTCAAATAGACATATTGGTTAATAATGCAGGTATTACCAAAGATTGCAGTTTACGTAAAATGACTCCCCTGCAATGGCAACAAGTCTTAGATGCCAATTTAAATAGCGTCTTCAATATGACCCGTAATGTTATTCCTCTCATGATTGATAAAGGCTATGGACGAATTGTGAGTATTTCTTCGATTAATGGAAGAAAAGGGCAGTTTGGTCAGTGTAATTATGCCTCTACTAAATCAGCATTGTATGGCTTTACTAAAAGTCTTGCTTTAGAAGTAGCAAGTAAAGGTGTTACAGTAAATACAATATCACCAGGATATATAGAAACCCCTATGCTAGCTGCTATGAAAGAAGAGGTTTTAAATTCTATTATAGCGAATATTCCTGTAGGGCGTTTAGGCTATCCTAGTGAAGTTGCTGATGTGGTTGGCTTTTTAGTATCTTCTGAGAGTGCTTTTATAACTGGAGCGAATCTTGATGTGAATGGTGGTCAATATATGTAAAACTCATTTTGACACAAAAATAAACCTTTTGTGCTAAACTGGTTAGACATGGAAATAATTTAACTAGTAGGGACTAACATGGTAAATACTAACGTCGCATTAATTACAGGTGGAACTGGTGATATAGGAACTGCTACAGCAAAAGAATTGAATGCTACTTATAAACATGTGGTAGCACTCGATGTTCTTGCTGATGATAAAGCGAAAGAATGGCAAAGAGCACTTAATGACGAAGGATATAAGAACATTAGCTTTAGACATATGGATGTCACTAACTTTGATGAGTGTAAAGAAGTGATTGATAGAATCATCAAAGACTACGGCGCTGTTGATGCATTAATTAATAATGCCGGTATTACCAGAGACTCTGTATTCACCAAAATGACTAAACAGCAATGGGATGAAGTTTTGCGCGTGAACTTGGATGGAATGTTTAATGTAACTCGCCAAGTAGTAGAAGGAATGAAGGCACAGGCTTCAGGTCGAATTGTTAACGTTTCTTCTGTAAATGCTCAAAAAGGTCAATTTTCTCAAGCCAATTACGCGGCCTCTAAAGCTGGGGTATATGGATTTACTAAGAGTTTGGCACAAGAATTGATGATAAAAAACATTACCGTCAACAGTATTTCCCCAGGCTATGTAAATACTCGTTTAATGCAAGGTATTCGCCCGGACATTTTAGATGGTATTATTAATCTCATACCAGCAAAACGTCTAGCTGACCCTCAGGAAATTGCTTGGGCCATTGAATATTTAATTAGTGAAAAAAGTCGTTATATTACTGGAGCCAATTTAAGTATTAATGGCGGCTTACATATGTACTAAATATCACTGTGTTTCAGTGAAGTGCAAATCCCTACAATTATCACCGCTAAGTAGATTATTCTTTTAGCGGTGTTAGTCCCTCAGCACGTTTCAGTGATCTTTGGAGTAAAAACTCAATAAAGAGTTGTTTGCTTTTATTATAGAATTTGCTTTTAATTTATAGGCTAAGAATGACAAGACTAATAAAAAAATATAAAAATCGAAGATTGTATGATACAGAAACTAGTCAATACATTACTCTTGAACAATTGCAAGGCTATGTATTAGAGAGTGTGGATTTTAAGGTAGTGGATTCTGAAACATCTAAGGATTTAACTAACCCCATTTTATTACAAATTATTGTGGAGATGGAGGCGGGGCCTACTCAATTTCTATCCCCTGAAATTTTAAGACAAATTATTACCTTAGCCCATCACCCGATGCATGTTTCTTTAAAATCTATGATGGGAGACTTATTTCAAGCAATGAATCCTGTACAAAATAACCCATACCAACAGGCCTCTAAACAGTGGACTGACCAAATGCAGGATATGATGCAGCAATGGCAAAAACTATTTAAAAAATAGAACGCTCCTGTCTTTTATGCTGCAGTGCAAAAAATAGAGCCTATTCTATTGACAAAGTAGCAAATAAAGACCACAATTATATTGTGCAGTGCAACATTTCGGGGCAATCATGGATCAATTGGAGAAAATCATGCAGTACCAAAATTATGAAAAATGGAGCGACCTTGCTAAAAAAGTACAAGAGCCTTTTCAAGCCATCGCTGAATTAAATATTAGAACCTTACAGAGTCTAAACTATCTAAAGCCTGAAGAATTAACACAAATTAAACATCCTGAAGAGCTAGTGGAAAAACAAATTAACCTAGCGGTAGAAAACGGACATAAAGCTTTAGATTATATGCAAAAATCTTTTAAAATATTAGAAAGTACAATGGTAGGCTTTGTACAAGAATCTAAAAAGGCTGCCGGAGCTGCAGCTAAAAAGTAATAAATATCAGAGGATTTATAAACATTCGCTGCGAGCCATGGAGAGCCGAAGGCGCGGGCGAGTAGTCCCTGGTAGCCTTAGGGCCGGATGTTTTTCCGCAGGGAAAATATAAGGCCATACGAAAAGGCGTCAGTCATTGGGGAGCGTAGATTTTGAGGCCCGAAGGGG
>CANJQE010000087.1 GCA_947476305.1 Legionellaceae bacterium | reverse complement strand
CCCCCTTCGGGCCTCAAAATCTACGCTCCCCAATGACTGACGCCTTTTCGTATGGCCTTATATTTTCCCTGCGGAAAAACATCCGGCCCTAAGGCTACCAGGGACTACTCGCCCGCGCCTTCGGCTCTCCATGGCTCGCAGCGATAGAGCTTTTTTATATCAGAATGTTATTTTAGATAATAAAACAGTCCTACCCGGAAATGCAGGTTGGTTATTTCCAGGACATAAAGGACTCATGCAAATCAAGGGAACCATTCCAGGTTACTCTGCTTTTTTAAGCCGTTTTACCGCGCCAAATGAGCTACTGTGCGTCACTCTTTTAGCCAATAAGGAACATTTACCAGATCTAGATATCTTAGCGCGTAAAATTGCGGCGGCATTCAATATTCAGTTAGCAGCTCCAGAAAGAGTAGGGGCAGAAACTATCCAAAGCCCCTACTCCGTGCAGCAAACAAGAGAACGGATAATTGCTATTATTAAGAAACAAGGTGGAACAGTATTCGCTCATATTGATCACAGCAGCGAGGCCAAAAAAGTCAATCTATCCCTACTTCCTACCGAAGTTCTTATCATAGGAAATCCAGCAAAAGGCACGGTATTAATGCAAGAAAATGCAGCGATTGCTCTCGATTTACCTTTACGAATAATGATCACAGAAGATAAAAGTGGCGAGGTATGGTTAAGTTTCACTGATCCCATTCAATTAGGAATGGAATACCATATGGACAATAATGAATTAAAACAAATTGCCACTGCCTTACGCAAACTTTGTGAGCATGCCGTATCGGCACAAAGTAACATTTAATCTCTAAAATTAATCATCAATGAAGCAAGCTTAATTCAACGCCGCTTAAGGTTTGCATTCTGTGATTCTTAGCCCACCACTTTCTCAGCCAAGATCAATGGCTGAATAATCGAAACCAATACCTCGACACAATTACTATAGTCTGACTATTTCATTTCCTGTACTATGAGCACCGTCATTTTTTATAACTAATTATCAGGAGTTTATGTGAAACGGATTATTTTTTTAATGATGTTTATCGCCTCCCAAGCTTTTGGTTACGTGTTTACTCATGAAGACATTCATCGTTTAAAACAAAATTTTTTGGCAAATGTTCAACCCTTTGGGGCAATCATTGCTTCGCCGTCAAACAATAATCCCAATTATTATTTTGACTGGGTACGTGATTCAGCTATTGCAATGAATTTAATTGAAACCTGGTATGAAACTACTCGTTCCGATGAGGAAAAAGTAAGCTACAAAAATTATTTAATGAATTACGTTTCTTGGACTGAAAAAATTCAACATCAAACAGCGCCAATATCTGGCACAGATATTTTAGGAGAACCTAAATTTTATTTGAATAGCTTCGCTTTTGATGGTCCCTGGGGAAGACCTCAAAATGACGGTCCAGCTATACGAGCACTGGTATTAACACGTTTTACAAAGCAATTATTATCAGATAAACAAGAGATGGACTATATAAAAACTCACTTATATAACGCCACTATGGATCCTAGCAATATGGGAGCCATCAAAATGGATTTGGAATATGTAGCACATCATTGGCAAGACGCTAATTTTGATCTTTGGGAAGAGGTTCTTGGCCACCATTTCTTTACTATCATGGCGCAACAAAAAGCATTAATAGAAGGTGCTGAACTTGCCAATCATCTGAATGATAGAGACGCTGCAGCTTTTTACACTAAACAGGCTCATTTAATTCAGAAACGTTTAGAGCAGCATCTTGACTATGAAAATAATCTGATTCAAGCAACGCTTGCACCACATCCAGGTCCACAGAAAACTCTGGAATTAGATTCATCGATTATTCTGGGGATATTAATAAATCCTCACAAAGAAGGTCTATTTTCTCCAAACGATTTTTTTGTCAAAAATACAGTATTTGAATTACATAGACAATTCAATGAGATGTTTCCTATTAATAACCATGCCCCTGGAGCTATATTATTTGGCAGATATCCTGGAGATACTTATGATGGTTATAATACCAATAGCCTAGGTAATCCTTGGTTTATTTTAACTGCAACCATGGCCGAGTATTACTTCACCTTAGCAGATAATCTAGCACTTAATAAAGAGAATAAAAAACAGGCTATTCAATATATTAATCAGGGTGATAGCTATTTAAAATTAATCAAAAAATATGCCCCTGATATGAATATGAGTGAGCAAATCAATTTAAATACTGGCGCTCAACAAGGAGCGATCTCTTTAACCTGGAGTTATGTTTCGGTATTAAGAGCCATTCATTTAAGAGAACAACTAGAAAGGAAATTAACTGAAGTAATTTGAAAGATAGTCTTGGCTTAACGCCAGTTTCGGCTAAGGAACTGATACCAATAGGTTGGGTCTTGGCCCATAGCCACCAGGTTAAGGAGCCATATTACTTTATTTCGTACAATTTGAAAATAAAATAGGGTCTTCCCCGCGCAGGCGGGGATCCATTTCTGAGCTGGCATTGTACTAAAACAGGGATGGATTCCCGCCTGCGCGGGAACGACACCTACGTAAATTATCCAAGCTTGACGGCTATGAGGCAAAATGCCCCGGCTTACGATAATTTCTTTAATTGGTTATGAGTGAAGGTTTAATTTCAACCCTATCCCTTTGCTCTTCTTCTCTGCCTAAATACCTTAAAGGCTTACCCGACATAATGTAATTTTCGATTTGTTCTAAGCTGATATTTTTAGTTTCAGGCATATAAAAATAAGTATAAATTAGCCCTAAAAGGCAAACAACTGCATATAAAACGAAAGTATACTCGATTCCTAACCAGTGCTGCAAAATTGGAAAGCTAAAAATCACTATCGTATTAAATGACCAATTACTCATTGAAGACAGTCCCATACCCGCTCCGCGAACATGTAGAGGGAAAATCTCTGCCATGGCAATATGAGGAATGGGGCCTATGCTTATCGCAAATGAAAATATATAAACCATTAAACAGATCACTGATAAATAAGACAAGCCGGCGACATGGTTTATTGAAAAAAGACATAAAGCAAACAAACTTACAGCAGTTCCAGAAAAACCCAGCAATAACAGTTTACGTCGACCTACTTTATCCACATACATAATAGCGATTATCGTCACTAGTAAATTAACTATACCAATTCCCATAGTTGCCAGTATTTGTCCGGTCGTACTATCCAAACCTAGGTTTTTAAAAATTTCTGGAGCAAAATAAATGATGACATTAATGCCACTAAGTTGTTGTAAACAGAATAAAATTGTACCTAACATTAATACAGGTAATAAGGGTTTTTTAAATAATAATAACCATGTTCCACGTTTAGGTTCATGCGATAAAGTCAGTTCAATATCATTTAGTTCTTGTTCAATAGCTTGATTCTTGCGTAATTTTTTTAAAGATTTAATCGCCGCATCCCGACGACCTACACTACATAGCCAACGTGGAGATTCAGGCATGAATAAAATACCTAGGGTAAAAACTAAGGCCGGTATTGCGCTGGAAGCAAACATCATTCGCCATGCCTGATGTTCTATTAGTAAATAATTGACAGAATAAGAACAAACAATACCAATGGTCATTGCTAATTGATAAATAGCCACTACAGCGCCCCGTGCTTCAATTGCTGCAGTTTCAGCTAAATATAAAGGGGTAAGAACAGAGGCCATACCAATTGCAAGTCCCAGAACTAATCGTGAAAGGATCAATACACTAATTGAATCAGATAATCCTGCCCCTACAGCTCCTAATAAAAACAAGAACCCTGAAAAAGATAGTAAAGCACGTCGACCAAAACGCTTCATCCCTTTCAAACCCATCAACGCACCAATTAACATAGACCCTAATAAAGCACCAAAGGGCAAGGCGGAGGCTATTACTCCAATATGAGTTGTATTTAAAGTAAAATGATTTTTTACCAGATCGATAGATCCTGCAATTATTCCTTCATCATAACCAAATAAAAAACCAGCTATTGATCCTATTATTGCGACAATCCAAGCCATCCTCCACTCCTTGATTAGATCTCTTTTAATTACAACTGCTTTTTACTTCTGCACCGCCAAACATAAATCTCTTATTAATGACCAATTACCTGCTTGGATGGCGTTCTCTGGAACTATCCATGAGCCACCAACACAAACAACATTAGGTAACTTTAAATAATCCAAATAATTTTCTTCGTTAATTCCACCCGTTGGACAAAAACGTGCTTCAGGAAAAGGACTATAAATAGAACGCAACATCGGGATTCCACCAGCGGCAGCTGCAGGAAAAAATTTAAAATGACTATAGCCTAAATCTAAACCTGTCATTAATTCCGAAACCGTCGCAATACCAGGTATTAATGGAATGGGTGATTGTTTTGCCTCGGTTAATAAAGCATCAGTATGACCTGGGCTAATAGCAAATTTTGCTCCCACTCTTATAGCGTCATGCAATTGTGTTGCATTAGCCACCGTTCCCACACCAATTAATGCATCAGGAAAAGTATCAGTAAGTAAGTTCACGGCATTTAAAGCTACCTCTGATCTTAAAGTTACTTCAAGGATTTTAATTCCTCCGGCAAATAGCGCCTTTGCTAAAGGGAGTGCTTGCTCTATATTTTTAATTACAAGTACGGGAATTACTGGAGATGCTCTAAAGATAGTCTCCGGGTGCAGTTGCCAATTAGGAAACGACATCAAATGCTCCATGTAAATATTGTTGTAAAGTAACGGCTGCACCTAATATTCCAGGTTGTGCGGCAGTTACGACATAAGTGGGAATTTGAGCATTAAAATCTTTAAAACGTCCTTTATTTTCAAATTGAGCCCTAAAATCACTGCGATGAATTAATGGCAATAGGCGTGGAACAATTCCTCCTGCAATATAAATTCCACCAAAGGCTCCAAAACTTAATGCTAAATCCCCTGCGAAAGTTCCCAAACAGGAAAAAAATTGACTTACCGCCGTCTGAGCAATAGTACATTCTTGATTGACAGCCAGACTAATAACATCTGCAGCCGGTAATGGGGAAGTTTCTTTGCTTTGAAAAGCAGCTACCGCTTTATATAAATTTTCCAAGCCATGGCCAGATAATAATCGCTCATACGATACATGAGTATAAATATTCTTTAAGAATCTATGGATAAACCATTCCTGTTCTGTTTTCGCACCCCAATCCGCATGACCACCTTCACCTGAGTATGCTGTATAGAGATGTTGATTGGGGATAAGATAAGCAAGCCCTAAACCGGTACCTGCTCCTAATACAACCCTTGTTTTATTGACATCTGGCGTACCGCCACCTATCTGTACCAATTCCTCTGCCGACAAGGCAGGTAAACTCATCGCTATTGCATTAAAATCATTCACCACTATAAGCTCTGCTAAACCCAGATTATATTTTAGTTCTTGTATTGAGAAGCTCCAACGACAATTGGTCATACATATCGAATCACCAATAACAGGACAAGCAATGGCTATAGCTAGCTGTTTAATTTCCTGAAGCAAATGCTGTGCTTGATAGGTCATTAAAACAGCTTCCAGGCTAATAAAACCGGCACAGGGATAAATTTCGATTTTATCTATCTGTAAATTAACTAAATTCACTCGACTAAATCGTGCAAACGTTCCGCCAATGTCGGCAACTATGGCATATTTTTTTACATCATGATGCATCATCATAACATTCAAGTCCTTTGAATAAACTACATGCTCCCTGCTCAGCCCCGGTAAATTGCGCTCTCAAACTACCAAAGAGCTCTCGCCCCATACCCTGAGCATGCTCATTCCCATTCATTCTTGCCGGAATGCGTTTTTCTAATTCTTCTTCAGAAATTAAAACATTCAATATGCCACGATCGGCATCTATTAAAATTAAATCTCCCGTTTCAATTTTAGCCAAAACACCCCCATCTAATGCTTCTGGTGTTAAATGAATAGCTGCGGGAACTTTACCTGAGGCTCCAGACATCCTCCCATCAGTAACCAGGGCAACCTGATAACCTTTATCCATTAATACCCCCAATTTGGGAGTTAATTGATGAAGTTCAGGCATACCACATGCTTTAGGACCTTGAAAACGTACTACAAGCACGCAATTTTTATTCAACAATCCTTCTTGAAATAATTGATCAAACTCCGCCTGGCTAGAACATACTATTGCAGGGGCTTTAATATAGTTTTTGCCTGAGGCTAATCCTGAAGTTTTGATGACTGCACGACCTATATTACCTTTTAAAACTTGCAATCCTCCTTGGGATTTAAATGGAGTAGAAACTGAAGTTAATACTTCAGAATTACTGGAACTCAAAGGCCCCTCAGCCCAATACAATTTTTGATTATCCAACACTGGTTGTTGCAAATAACGCTCTAGACCAACTCCTACAACAGTATCTACATCTTGATGGACTAAACCTGCCTCCAATAAGGCTTTAATAAAATAAGACATTCCTCCAGCTCGCTGGAATTGATTAATGTCGGCATAGCCATTGGGATAGATCTTGGTAATTAATGGAGTTACGGCAGATAATTGCGCAAAGTCATCCCAATTTACTTTATAACCAGCCATAGAAGCCATAGCGATAAGATGCATAGTGTGGTTCGTCGATCCACCAGATGCTAATAAACCCATTATTCCATTGACAATATTTTTAGCATCAAAAATCTGCCCAATAGGCATATAAGTATCATTCAGAGCCGTTAAAGAAAGAACTTGGCAAGCCGCCGCTTTCGTTAATTCATCGCGCAGTAAAGTATTGGGATTAATAAAAGAAGAGCCTGGGAGCTGTAGCCCCATGATTTCAATAACTAATTGATTAGAGTTAGCTGTACCATAAAAAGTACACGTTCCTGGAGAGTGGTAAGACGCTTCTTCTATTTCCAATAAGGCATTTTTATCTACTTTGCCTTCAGCATACAATTGGCGAACTCGGGCTTTTTCCTGGTTAGATATACCGGAAGGCATAGGTCCTGCAGGAACAAATATAAAAGGTAAATGACCAAAACTTAAAGCAGCCATGACTAAACCAGGTACAATCTTATCGCAAATTCCTAGCATTAAACCGCCATCAAACATATTGTGAGACAAGCCAATAGCTGCAGCCATTGCAATAACATCACGGCTTAATAAACTTAACTCCATTCCGGACTGCCCCTGGGTAATCCCATCACACATAGCAGGGACACCACCAGCAAATTGTGCAATACCACCTGCTGAGCTAATGGCTTCCTTGATTAAATCAGGATAAGTAAGGTAGGGTTGATGAGCAGATAACATTTCATTATAGGCAGAAATAATGGCTATGTTCGCTTGTTTTCCTTCTCTTAAACCTGCTTTTTCTTTTTTGGCACAACTTGCAAATCCATGCGCTAAATTACCACAATGTAGAATATTGCGGTGTGGCCCATTGGTTTGGGCTTTTTCAATATGCTTTAAATAGAACTCGCGACTTTTACTACTACGTTGACGAATAGTTTCTGTTACCTTAGCTACAACAGGATGCATATTTTATCCTTATTCTGGTGCATACATTACTTGCATATTTATTTTTTGACTATTTAAAAACGCACTAATGGGCATAGCCATAGGATCGTCTCCTAACAAGGCTTTATTTAAAACCTCTTGTTTTTTTTGCCCAATTAAAGGTAAAAAAATTATATGACTATTAAATAATCTTTTTTTAGTTAAGGTGATTCTTTGATAGGGAGCGAATTTTGGATTTATTCGCACTATGGCTTTAGTACTCTCATTCAAAGCTTGTTTTAATTCTTCACTATAAGGAAATAATGAAGCGGTATGACCATCCTCACCCATTCCTAAAACGACGGCGTCAAAAGTTGGTAAGGAAGCAATCTCCGTATCAATTGTTTTCAAATCTCCTGCCTCATGATACAAACCTATAAACTTTGCTTTTCGTGCTTTATATTGCAATAAAAAATCTTTTACTAAACGTTCATTGCTGTCTTCGTGATCCACACTGACACAACGCTCGTCTGCTAAAAGTACAGTTACTTTATCCCAAGTAAGAGTCATTTGAGCCAAAATCTTGAATAACTCAATTGGAGTTTTTCCTCCTGATACAACCAAATAGGCATGATCGCGCAATTTAATGGCATTATCTAAGATATTTTTAATAAGTTCAGCTAAGTTAGAATTTAACAGATTCACATTGGTGAAATTATGAAGTTGCATAATTTTTTTCCCAGATATGCGAGTGACCATTAAATAAACTAATAAGCTCTTCGGGCCCCCAGGTACCAGATGGATAGGTATGAAGCGGTATATTAGTTATATCCCAAGCTTTTTTAATATTGTCTATCCATTCCCAGGCCTGCTCTATTTCTTCACGACTTACAAATAAATATTGATTACCTAGCATGACTTCTAACAATAAACGCTCGTAAGCGTCTGCAATTCGAGGTGAATTGGAAATATTATTAAAGTTTAAATCCAACGTGGTTTCTTGGAGAACGATTTGTTCCTCTAGCCCAGGTATTTTATTTATAATTCTAACCGCAACCCCTTCGTCAGGTTGCAAACGAATAATTAATTGATTGGCAGATAATTGTTTTTCGGTTTGATGGAAAATATTAAAGATCGGTGGTTTAAAATAAATCACTACAACACTTTGTTTTTTGGGTAATCTTTTCCCAGTTAATAAATAAAATGGGACCCCAGACCAACGCCAATTATCAATAAAAGCTTTTATAGCCACAAAAGTTTCTGTTTTTGATGTCTGAGAAGAGCCATCCTCTAAATATCCTGGAATCTTTTTACCTTTCACCTCATTATTAGCATATTGTGCACGGATTGTATGATCGTGAACATTTGCAACATTAATAGTGCGTAATGATTTTAAAACTTTTAATTTTTCCCTGCGTATATTTTCAGCAGAAAGACTTGAGGGCGGTTCCATTGCAACTAAAGATACTATCTGCAATAAATGATTTTGCAACATATCTCTTACCTGACCTGCTTTATCATAGTACTCCCAACGTCCTTCCACACCAATTTCTTCAGCTACAGTAATTTCAATTTTTTCAATAATTCGATGATCCCAATTCAAAGAAAAAATTGAATTGGCAAACCGTAGAACTAAGAGGTTTAATACTGTTTCTTTACCTAAATAATGATCAATTCGATAAATTTGATCTTCAGCAAAATATCGGGCTACCTTATCATTAATCACTTGAGATGATGCTAGACACTGGCCAATAGGTTTTTCCAGAACCACTCTCGCAGGTTGCTGAGTTAATCCAGCATGAAATAAACCCTCACAGGCTTGAGTATATAAAGAAGGTGGAATTGCAAAATAGGAGATAACCGTCCGTTCTGCAGGATTTACATAAGTTTCTAATTTTTTATAATCAGCAAGGACTGTTAAATCAAGAGAACAATAGATTACCTTATTAATAAATCGCTGCCAAAGCTGCTCATCAATACCATCTGGAATAAATTCTCGAATTTTATTTTTGATTAAAGCTTTGTAGTTTATTAAGGATAATTCATCTCTGGCGCAAGCAATAATTTGAGTATGCGAATGAAGTAAATTAGCACATTCTAATTGATATAATGCTGGCAGTAATTTGCGACAGGACAAATCACCTAAACTGCCAAATAAGATTAAATCACAAGGAGATTTAGATAGATCTTTGGGAAGCATAGTTCATCCTAAACATTTTAGGTCACACCATTAAATCAGTGGTAAAAATAGAAAAAATTCAGCTTTTTCAATAATTTGATTTCGATTTTACATCACTCTGTATAGGCGTCAATCTAATTTTATAATTTTTTGCAACTTGAATACATGACACTTATATTTCATGAGCGTACTTAACTAAAAACTCATCCTATCCTTCTTTGAAAGTAGGGTTTTTAAGCTCTTTTTACTATTTCCACCCTTAATTGATCCAATCATTCAGAGAAAAACCAATACCAAAACCAGTATTTTTATGGTTGTACTCAATAAGGCTTTGTCCGTATCCATTGAAAAATTGACCATAAACAGAAATAGCTTTCAATATTGGATAAGAGGCGGTAACTTGAACAAAACCGCGGTCAAAACCACTTTCAATATTCTGCGCTTCCACACTCGTTTTCCACTTACCAATTTTATAAGAAAGTACTACATTCTCATAGCCAAGGTAATAAGCAATATCAGGATTATGTAAATTGCTTGATTGATTTTCAGCCAACAACGCCCATCCGCGAACCTGCACCAACCATTGCTTTCCAGTAAACTTGAGTTGTAAGTATCCTCTATTCCAACTTCGTTCCAAATAACCACCGCGACCGTTGGATTGATGATTAAGCCCTAACTGCGCCGACATGTATTTATTAAAATAATTTTCTAAAAATAATTCGGGTTCGTAATTTGTTTCTCGAAAATATTGCGATTTCGCATAGACCTGCCAATACATTAATTGGCTATAAGCAAAATTAAGCGCAATTGGCTTATTCTCATAGACATGTCGAACTATAGGTATTAAAAAACTAAAGTAGGCTTTCAGTTCTTCACGTTTAACTAATTGATTATTGGGGGTTTCATTATAATAAATTTCTTGAAATTGGTTATTAGTTTGATAAAAAGGCAAGACATAGGTAGGTTTGTATAAGTTGATAAGGTCATGATCATTTCCTTTTTTATTCTGCGATTCAATTTCTTGCTCTAAAACCGTATCATTTTTTTTAGGGGCTTTTTTTTCAGCAGTAACGGGTTGGGGAGCGGCGGAACCAGCAGCATAGCTATACCCATTAAGCAAACACAAAGATAATACTAGAAGCACATTTTTTTTATAATGCATTATTACAGGCTAGGTTGGTTAACGAGTTGCATTATGCAGTACGCCGTAAAATAGAACAATCTTTTATTTTAATTTTTACAAAGGGACAGTTTATAAATAATTTTCCAAACCTTAAGATAAGAAACTCAAGTATTCTCAGTGATTTGGATATTTGAATCATTCTAGGAATATCCACAGATATGTAATTAGCTCATGTTCATTATCACTAGGGTATAAGATAGAACCTTTTTTTCTCATGAGTTAACTACACCTAAAAAACCATCTTCATTATGGATATAAAACCGCCGTCTTAAATCCATACCAAAAACACAACATGATGTATTGATTTTATTCTATAATTACATATTAAACCTAATTGAATATGTTCTATTTTTTTTCAAATGTCTATAAGTATGGTTAAGGCCGTGTTGCTCGGATATAAACAGAAAAGGATGACTATGAATTCACGAACAAAGTATGTAATTGCTGTCCTATCCATTTGGATTATATTGTTTGGAGCAAGTTTTATTGTTGCAAAAGATTTTTTTGTTTCTGATTTTGAACTACTTGAGCATAATAATGCTATAGAAGCCAGTCAACGAATTTCAAGTACCCTTATTTCTGATTTACATTATATTGATTTGTTAAGTGCTGGAATATCCTACTGGGATGACACTTATAACTATATACAAAGTCCTAACAACAATTATATCCAATCGAATTTTTCCGAAGATTTTTTTAGAATGAATAATATTAATGAAGTAATTTTGATGTCAATAAATGGTAATGTCCTTTGGTCTAATGGGTATAATTTAAATACAAATAAATTTTATACAGTTAATTCAAGCGTATTGAAGTATTTTAAAAGCAATGCCTTATCACTCCTTAAATATAAAGAAAAATACAATAATTCCGGGAAAAATGAAGTAGGGATATCTGGATTTTTACAACTGCCATCACAGCCCTATCCTAGTTATTATGTTATTAACTATACCGAGGACTCTAATGAAAATGAAAATCCAAATGGTTTTATAGTTTTTGGAAAAACACTAAGCTGATCTTGCCTCGAAATACCGGACACCAACTTTATGCAGCTAACTCAAACTCATCTGGTGTCTGATACCCCAGAGTTGAGTGTAGTCGCTGACGATTATAAAACACTTCAATGTAATCGAATATAAGCAATTGAGTTTCCGCTCTG
>CANJQE010000086.1 GCA_947476305.1 Legionellaceae bacterium | reverse complement strand
TTTTACCACCTTACTCTCCTGACTTAAATCCTATTGAAAAGGTATGGGCTAATTTTAAGAGAAATCTCAGAAAAGTCATAAAAAAATGTGGTAGTTTTCGTGACGCAATTACTCAGGCCATGAGGAAAACTTTTCCGGACTAGCTATACTAAATCTCGAATACAAATATTTTTTGATTGTTCGTAGATCCATAATATGGTTTTGGCCATATTCTCTACAGAAATGGTTTCTTAAGCATTTAATTGAGATTGTACTAATAAAGGTGTATCAATTTTTGCTGCAGCCATATCGCATACTCTAATGCCAAAAGTCCTACTGAATAGTCGGGGTAGACAAATAAAGTGCAACTCCAGTAATGAGTACTAATGGTTTCGTCCTTTTTTGCTATGAGGTAAAGTGATTTAAGTATGTTTGTTTTCTATAGTAAAAGAGCATTAGATCTTGAGTCATGGATATTTTATTTTAATCTTAGTGAAATGGCTTTAAATGCTAGATGGATATAAAATAATGTATTAGCCACTCAAGGGAGTGGCTAGGTGGATTTTATTAACAACGTAATTGGCCCCACATATTTCTCCAGCAACCTCGATGGTAAGGGGCGGGTGTAGAGTAGGCTCCAGGATGATTCCCAATACAGCCACCATAAACACTTCGATGCATTCCATAACCGCATCCTTGTGCTGCATTAGAAGTTGACGTATAAGTGCCTGCTAAAATTAATGTGCCTAACATTAGCATTGTTCTGGCTATTGTTGAAAAACACAATGAGCGTGTTTTCATAGCATCCTCCTTAATTGCTGTGATTGTTTTTCAGTTACAAGAGCTGCAATGATTTTTTTTACAAACTTGTAGTCCTGTAAAACTAAGTATAGAGCGTTATTTGTTTGGTGGGTGTAAATTTTAAGCAAAGATTGGGTGGATTTATAAACATTTGAAAGTACATGCTGCAGATGTTACCTTATGAAAAATAAGGATTAGCTTAAAGGAATTTATTTATGACAAAGTATCAAAATAGCAGCACTATATCTGGTTTTTATAATCATTTTAGGTTCTATTCTCCATTTTATCTTCTTTAGAGTTTCTTCATAGCATGAGTTCTTCTTTAAAAATAAAATGGATACGCTTAGGTTCACACCTGTCTAAAGGGATGACTCATCTTAAAAAAAAGATAAATCTTCCTATAGTGGTGGTGATGTTGTCGTTGGTAATAGGATGTTTTCATCTTTTTTCTTATTTGATTCCCTTTACAGATAATGCTTTTGTAGTCACTAATGTGACTCCTGTTGCAGCAGATGTTTCTGGTTTTATTACTCATATTCATGTGCAAAATGGCCAGAGAGTAAAAAAAGACCAGCCGATTTTTACTGTTTATCAAATACCTTATCAATTAGCTTATAAACAAGCTGAAGCAGATTATTTTGAGGGAATTAAAAAAATCGAAGTTTTTGAAAAACAAATTAAACGTTCTGAGGCCTTAATAAAATCAACAGATTCTGAATTAGCTAAAGCAAATTATGAACTGCAATTAAAAAAAGGTTCTTATGTAGCGCAGGCTGTTTCTATTTTAGAGGTAAAAAAACTTTCGTACGATGTAGATACCTTAAAAAATAAGCGAGATGCTTTACAACAAGAAATAGAGGTTTTAAGAGCGCAAATTGCACAGCAAAAACATAGTATTCAAAGTTTAAAAGCCAAAAAGGATAATGCACAAATCAACCTGGAGCTGACTATTGTGCGTGCGCCAAGTGATGGTGTTATTGATAATATGTATGTATCACCCAATACGCCAATCAAAATTCATGAACCAATATTCTCTTTTATTGATACAGCAAATTATTATATTCAAGCCAATTTTAATGAAACGGATCTACGAAGAGTTAGGGTAGGGGATAAAGTTTATATTATTCTTCGCATGTATTACTTTGACAAAATTTTTCATGGCGTAGTGGTTAATTCTTTATGGGCTGCAGAACGACAAACAACAGCGCCTAAAAGCCAACTTCAATTAGTCCGTAATGAAAATGAATGGTTATTGCTTCCGCAACGTTTTCCTCTACAAATCAAGATACTAGATCCAGACCCTAATTATCCTTTAAATCCAGGCGCTAGCGCATATGTTTATATCTCCACTAAAAGATAAGCTGCTGGCCTATGATAAATATGGTGAGCATCGTACTAATGGTTTAAAGGTTTTATTTGTTTTACAGCTTTTATTCTTATTTAATTTTATCTATAACGTAACTAATCCTTATTTTTACTTTTTTTATGTTCCTTTAACCGCGTTTACTGCGGAGATAGTGGGTACTACTTTAGAGGAAAAATATTTGTTTTTATTTTTTACTATTACTGGTTGCGCTATTTCCATTTTTCTCTTTGGATTGCTTTCCGTTTATAAGCTCTTCTTTGTTTTTTTTGTGTTTTTCTATTCTTTATCTCTTTATTATTTAGTGATTCATAAATTAAAAAAAATGCTTATTTTAGTACCTTTAATTTTAAGTCTCGCGGTTTATTCCTTGATTTATGAAAATGCAGACGATAATTTTTATATTGCTTTAAATCATGTTTTAGAAACGTTAGTAGCAATGGTATTGATTTTTATAGGTTTATATTTATTTCCAAAAACCTACTATCTTGCCATATGGCGAAGAGCATTTTTGGATGTCCTGGTGAAATTAGAATTACTCACACAGCAAATTGCTGAGGAGGAAATTAAGACCATCCCTATATTCTCTGGAATTATTGTAATGGAACGTTATTCCAAAATGCTATCCAGAACAATGAAGTACTACAGCATATTGAAAATTACTTTATTAGCTTTTGAGTTAATTATGTCGCTCTCTTATTTACTCTCGTTTAGAAGAACGATTAAAACGCAGTACATTAAGGTATTTAATCAGTACTTAAAATTAATGCTGGATGCTTGTAGAAAAAAACAAGTGGTTTTAATGAATAGTAAAGACCTTATTTTATTAAAGCAAACTCATGAATTAAGAACCTTACATCAACTCATTTTGAGCTGGAATTATTTATGCAACGATCTTTAATGTTTGGAAAACTAAGTTATCGATCAGTGCGTGCCCTACAAATTAGCACGGTATTTTCCTTTACTATTCTCGTACAAGAAGGGCTTCGTTATCCTCGTGCCGGGTGGACCGGTTTTGCAGTGATGATGATTTATGCTGGATTTGATAATGGAACCACCATACTGCGTGCCTATCATCGATTTTGGGGTATGCTCTTAGGATTATTTAGTGGCTATCTGCTCTGGTTTATTGGCCATATAGATTATCGACTATTAATTATTATCATTCCTATTACTATTTATTTAGCTTATTTTCTGGCAGGACAAGCCTATAGCGTGCCTACAGTGTTTACCGTCAATACCTCGGTTATTGGTACAGGGTATTTTGATACTTCTACCACCTTATTTCCGGTTACTTTCTTTTTAACCGATTATTTAATGTGTACCGTCATTGCCTTCGCCATTATTTTCGTCTTTGAATATTTTTGGTTTAGTCGTTATAAGCTTATGTCTTTATTTATTAAAGACACACAAGCTGAATTAGTGAGAAAACTCTACCGATTAATTCATCTATTAAACCAAAAAAAAATTCGGCGTTCGGATTGGTTTGTGGCTTGTGTTACTTATACAGATAGTTTATCTGAGATGGAAAAATTAGCGAGAAATACGCAATTTCTAAAGAGCTCTGGAAACACTTTAGGAGAAGAGTTTAATCAATTTTTAGCTTTAAATACCCGGATTTTTGTTCACCTTAAAGCCTTATATCTCGCTACTTATACAAAACGATATGGTAAATACGATTACAATGTACTTCTGCACCAAGTACAGATCGACTTAAAAAACTTAAAATACCTTATAAGAGCAGTGCATGAGGTGGAACAGAATGGAGAGTCGCATGCGCTATCGGGTTAAAATTATTTGCCTTTCATCCCTACTGTTAATTGGATGTATGCCACCCAAAGAATACCACAAACCCAATATACTGGTCATGAATCAATGGACCGTTAGCAACAACAATACAAGTAAAGCGGATGAGAAAAATCTCCCTTATTTAGCTTGGTGGAAAGGTTTTAATGATCCTGCCTTAAATGACTTAATTACTAAGGGACTGCAATACAATAATAATTTAAATATGTCTCGAGGTGCTATTGAGGCTGCAGAAGGCGAACTTAAAAAGATTAATTATCAATGGATTCCTACTCTTGATCTCATGGCAGGCTATTCTAGAAATCCAGCTACAGGATTCCCTGGTCTTGTAGGGGTACTTATTCCCAGCTATGTGATTAATATATACCAACAAATTAAAGAACATAAAAAAGCGAAATTTACTTTAGCGCAAATTAAAGCAGAAGATGATGCTTTAAAACTCACTGTGATTTCGGAGCTTTGCGCCAGTTATTTTACTTATCAAGCAGAAGTGGAACGTAAAAAATTGCTTAAAATTTTAGCTGATGATTTGACACAACTGGCTAGTATTGCCCAAAAAACCTATCAGGGTGGATTAACATCGGATATTGAGCAACAAGAATTATACAGCCAAGCTCAAATTATTCGTGGTGAGATTGAGGTAATTGAAAGAAATATTATTGTCAGTAGAAATGCTATTCGCTATTTAATTAACTTAAATCCAGGTGAAATCAAAAGTAAGATAGAATTTTCTAAATTGAGTAATAAACATATAATACCTGGTTCCTTGCCTCTGACAGTATTAGAAAATAGACCAGACTTACAAATGGCAGACAGTCGTTTACGCGCAGCAAATCAAGCAATTGGAGTAGCAAGATCCCATCTTTTACCAACTTTAACCTTTGATTTGATTGGTGGTAAAGCAGCGGGTAATAATAGATACATTTGGCCACAAACTAATGTTTATTTTAATGATCAATTATTTAAAACGCCTATTCTTAAAGCCTCTGTTTTAGGTGAAATTGCCGCTGCTAAAGGTTTAGATAAACAGTCTTATTTTAATTATGTAGATACTCTACAAAAAGCTTTGCGTGATACTACAAATGCCTTAGCAGCTAATGAACGATTTACTAATAAATTTAAAGTCACAGAAGAAGCACAAAGGTATTTAACTAAAGCTTATAGCTTAAACCGTCGTTTATATAAACGAGGCATTCAAAATTATATTGAGATGTTAAAATCTAGAATTACTTTAGATAGAATAAATATTAATCTTAATGAAGATAAGTTATTACAGTTAATGAGTATAGTTACTTTATATCAAGAATTAGCAGGTGGTTATAAAACTGAACAAGAAGTGATTGCAACGCCAAATTCCGAGCCTAAGTTAACGTGAGTTCGGATAAATATTTTACTTTATTACTCCAAAACTGTTCGGGCTGAGGAGGGCAAAAACCGGTTTCGAAGCTAGGCACAGAGCCGTCGAGACGGACGCTGCGCATCCTCCTCGCGGTAAATAATCGAATAAAATAAGGGTATTATCTCGAATTCACGTTAGGTAGCCTCGGCCTGGGGACGGTGCATTTAAGATAAATAGTCTTTATAAATCTTTAAATAGGTTCCATCCTCTTCCATATCTAATAAGGCTTCGTTAATTTGTTTAATGAGATCGAGACGGTGCATTTGCGTCATAATTCCATAACCTTCGCCTATACGAAATTTAGATCCTAATAATTTATATTTGCTCTTAGTTGTCCATTGAAGTGCTTGATGATAATGCGTTAATACAGCACTTACTTTCTTTTTCTCTAAAGCATTAAGCATATTCATTGCAGTGGGTAATTCGCTAAGGTGTATGGTGTTGTTCATGTGTTTTAAAGCAAGATTTCTAGTAGGACAATGAAAATGAACGCCGATATTTTTTCCGGTAAGTTGTTGGATAGAAGTCAGTTTGGATTTTTTCAAAGTTACATATTGTAAATGACTGTCTTGATAGGGAAGACTAAAAAGAAAGTTCTTTCTTTTTTCACTGGTGATGATAATAGAGCCAAGAGCTAAATCAATTGTTCCTTTACTCATTTTTTGCGGAATCTGATGAAAGAGCACCGTTTCAAACTGGCAATCCGCGTGCATCCGTTTACATATTTCTTTCATTACTACGATTTCAAAATCAGCAAAAAAATTGTCATCATTTTGGTAGAAAGGAGATGCGTAAGATAAAGTACCTATAACCAGCTTTGTTGCATAACTCTGTGGAATTAAAAAAAGAAAACAAAAAAAGAATAAGTATTTTCTAATGATACCCATCACTTGCTCCTCTGTGCAAATAAAGCTCATGATCTAAGTGAATAATCATATCAGTGACATCTGGTTTTCTACTGAAAGCTTAGTCTATAAATCTATTTTTTGTGAAACTTTAGGAAAATAGATGAAAAAAAATTATTTTTTTATAAAAATCAATTGGTTAATAAATTACCTTTTTGTAAAAATAGAAGATAAATTCAACGAATAGAATTTTTTTAACAACTATGGTTGTTTTTATCCCCTGTGATAATATAAATCTTATTTGTCACTAGGTGCACTATGAAGCATGTAAAGCTAGTTGATTATTTTGCTAAAATTAAATTCGATTTATCGGTGTTCCAAGCGTTATTAGCCAGTGATAGAGCAGAAGCTTTAAAGCAACTTTATTGTGCTCATTTAAAAGCCTTTCCTTATAGTAATTTTGAAATACGCCAGGCTGCACATCAACATCCTGTTGAACGTGCCTCTCTAACTTTTTTTAATCATGACCGACTTATGAGGGAGGGGGGGTATTGCTACCAAACTAATGCCTTGCTTTATTCTGTTTTAGTTCAGTTGGAGTTTAAACCTATATTCTGTGAAGCACGCGTATTAATTGGTGCACCCGTAAATGATCCTAAAATTTTTGATTCGCCTGCAAGCCATGTTGTTTTAGTCGTTCCAATAGAAGATCAACAATTTTTTCTCGAACCAGCGATGGGTATGCAAGCACCACGCTACCCTATACCGGTCAAGGACAGTAAAGTCCCTATTATTCAAGGTAAAGATGAATTTCGCCTTTATAAACAAGACGGTGTATTTGTTCTTGAGAAAAAGTTAAAAGATTCTTGGTTTACTTTAATGCAATCGACCTTCGTTGAAACCAGTGAAGAGCACTTGCAAAAAAACTTATTAAAATTGGAGCGTTTCCCCAATCTGATCTCTATTCGTGATGAAAAAACCTTAGTGGCTATTGTTACTGATAAAGGGAGTAAAGCCTTATTTTGGGATGTACATTCTAAAAAATTAAAATTTATGCAACAAGAAGATGAGGTATTCACCCAAGTAGTACTTGATGATTGGGATAAGGCACAGAAGCTTTTAAGTAGCGAATTTAATATTGAGGGTATTTCTGTTGAGCAATTAAAATTTTATTGTTCTGCTGTAAATTTGCCTAAACCCAAAAGACGCTGGGAAATTGATTTTCCTATTCAAGATAAAGATTTAGAATTAATGAAGGAGAATTTAACTTATTCGCCATAAAGGGAAAGGATAGTATTTATTTTACTAGTAATTATCAAGCAACTGTTTTAAATTAGTCGCGTTTAAGAATTTTAATCAAATGGAATGAGTTACTGAATTATGAAAAAAATAGCCTTAGTATCATTAATGACCTCTTTATCTTTAAACTCTTTCGTTCATGCGGGTGCTATGGGTGACGCGAGTTGTACTCCTTCTGCTTTTGTTGCTCTAGAAGGTGGATATAGTTGGAATAAAATAAATGGTTTTGAATTTACCTCTAGCACTACCACTATTAGTGCTGTAAAACAACAAAATCAATACACTGTACGCTTAGCTGCTGGTCTAATCCATATGATGGACGATGATTGGGGTCTTACCGGTGAATTAGGTTGGGGCTATTATGGAAGAACTACCTTTAATCTTCCCGTGATATCATTAGCATTTCCAATAAATGCCACGAGCAAATATACAATAAGTGGTTTTGATGCTTTAATTGGTGGAGCATTTATTCAACCCTACTATAGTTTATCTTTGAAAGTAGGTGGGCTCATTCAAAATATGCAACAAAGTAATACTGCTAGTTTGAACTATTTAGGTGGGGCTTATACTATTAATGAAAAACATACTAGCGCGGCAGTATTGCCAGCATTAAAATTAGGCGGTGCTTATAATATTGATGCTAATTGGGGTATTACAGCTTCTTATCTATTTGCTTTTGGCGCATCAACAGGAACAACAGCGACTTATACTCCTGCCGCTGCTACTAATTTCTCTTTAGATATAAATACTCAGAACCCAACAATAAATGCCTTTATGATTGGTGTTCAATACAGCGCTTAATCTGTATAGATAAATACTCTCCTCACTTTGAGGAGAGCGCTTATATCATCAAGGTATTAAGCTCCCTAATTAAGAAAACTATACTACTCCGCTTGACTTAATAAGTTTATCTTTTATACTACTTGATAATTTTCCAATCAAAAAAACTAAACCGTTTCTTAGTGATCGCACAAGATTCTTAATCTTCAATCGAGTAGGTGTTTATGGGTACTACACAATCTAGAGCTGTTGCCACTAAAGTGCAACCAGAAATCACCTCTAAAGATCTTGTAAATCAATTTTTAATGGAGCTTTTGAGCGAAGGCTATCCATTGATTAATAAACTTCAATTGCAAGAATTTGCAGAGAGGTTAATTGCAAAATTCACTGCTTTGGACGAGTGTAGAGACGCTATTATTTATTATAGGAAATTAGCAAAAAGAAAGGACGATTATTCGCTGTTTAATAGAGCGCTATCCCTAAGCAATCAAACGGAACAGGTCTTGCTTGTCAATGAAAATACACTGAATTTTTTGGTTTTATTAAGTACAAAAAATAATGATGCTTATGATTTATTAATGACTAAATTAAAATTCCTATGCAAAGAGAAAAAACTTTTTCTTAAGGGATATCATCTTGATACGGTTATCGCTTCTTTAAATCAACAAATAGAGTTATCAGCCAATGCTTTGGACTTTATTGCTCCCTTTTTAAAAGACTCTTCAGGGGTAGATTATAAATTTGCTCTGCAGCTCTTGCGTTCAATTCATGGACCTGAATTAGATATCAAAGCCAAAGCAACTCAAAAACTACATCATGCAGCCCCTCATGCTTTAGAGATTAGAGAGCGTACTATGTTGATGTTGCAGGCTTTAGGATTATTTTCTGAGGCAGACCCTCATAGTGCCTTTCTAAAAGATATCATTAGCTTCATGATTGAGTTTCATGATGAGGAACAAATCCATAAAACGTCCTATATGAGTGTAGAGGAAACGACCGCAGATCATCTTTTAGCATGGTTGAATGAAGCCTTGCATTTAGACACAAGACCTCAATTAAAAGCTTTATTGGCCTTTATTGCTAATAGAGTTATTGTATTAGGAACTACCATGATTTTTAGTCCTATACAAACTGTAGATCTCTCTGATTTGTATCTTTTAATAGAAGATGCTGCTATTCAAGCTGAGATGCCTATACTCCATCCTTCTAATCAAGGATTAAATAAAATTGCTACAGCCTCTATGTTGATGACTGGTATCTGTGATAAAAATCCAGTTTCTCTTCCTACGGTGGTCGCGAGTCAACTAAGTGATGCAGAAACATCCACTCTTCCTTTGTTGAGTAAATACCATACAGAGCCTTTGCTCATAGAGCAATTTTTTAATACAGGGATTTTTAGACCTTATTTTAAAGATGCAGGAGCATGTGCTCCTATTGATTATCAAGCTTTTTTTATGACTCTTACACCTCATTTATCAATGCGTACGGAATTATCAGCAAAAGCTAAGCCCGAGTTAGCCAATGCGTTAATTTCTTTTATTACTGAGTGTAGAGAAAAACGCCTTCAATTAAAAGAAAGCGAATTTATGCTTTGGTACAATAACGAGTTTACAAAGCGTCTGATGTGTATGGTCGTTCACGAATTATTTTTTACTGCAATTGCCAGTGAGATTGCCTTTAGCCATAGTCAATTAGAGGGGCTTAAGTTAACCCTTGCACGACTCAAACAATATAAATTAATAGCGGATGCCGATACCTCATTCATTGATATTCTTGTTCCAGAACGAGACGCGCTTAATTTATCCGCTTTTGATGGATTTTATGGTGAGCTAGATAAAGAAAAGAAAAAAGTTTTGATTAAGGAAATAATTTTGAGCGTGGTTTTGCAGGCAGGAGCAATTTATGCGCAACAACCAGAAAAAGCTTATAAACGTCTAGTTACCGCACCAACAGTAGGAAGAGCCTGCTGTTATCCGAGCTCCCTATGCCTTTTTCTCCCTCCACCGACTACAGACTTAAGTGCAGGGAGAAGTGACGGTACTGATTATAAAATAGGATATTAAAAAGCAGGGATTGTCGCTTCGAGATCAGCCATAGTGTCGCTTATTTCATTTGCAGCAGTAATTGCTTTTTGGTATTTGCTTTTAATTACTGAGGCATCGAAGGTCGCTTTACGAGCTGCTAAAGCACTGCTGCCAGGTGGTATATTTAAATCAGAAATTAACTTCATTTTAGCATGAAAGAAGCCTTTAAATGCTCCGTCACTGGCTTCAGTTATACTTTTTCCTTGATAGGCATTGTTTAGCATAGAGCTAGATAGTTCCTCTAAAGATTGTGCTACAGATAAAGCGTGATAAGCGTTTAAAGGTAAATCAAATCTTTCTAAGATTAGCTCATCTTTATATTTAACTAATTCTTTATAAACATTCGCTAAAAGTAAATAACCTGGGGTCCAATGAAGTTCGGCTGCTCGGTGAGCACATAAGAGAATACCTTGCACCAATTCCTCATCAAATTTAGAAGAAAGTAATTTGAAGCCATTCGAACATAAAGCATTCATAGCAAAGAAACAGCCTTGTGCGGTGGATAAAAATAAATATTTTTCAGCCTCATTTATAAGTTGCTCAGACATAGTTTCACTGTTTATGAGTCTTCTGTATTCCTCATAAATAAATAATCCTTTCAACAAATTAAAAGAAGGATTAGTGACCATAGGGAGATATTCATGTACTGGTTTGCCAGGCTCTTGTTTACAGCCTTTAGGATTAAGACCGGCTCTTCGCCAAAGATCATTCCAGTATTCTACTAAGGCATCAGATTGAAAAAAATTATCTATTGTGGCGTTGTTAAGCGCGATTTTAAATAATAAATTTTCGCTATAAGCTAAGGTTATTTTCTCTAATAACCTCTGGAGTAGGATTAGTGTTGATAAACGCTATAAGCTCATTTTCTAATTCTTTTTCTTTAGCTGTTAAGGCTAGAAATTCCGATAATTTCATCATTAAGCTTCTTATATTAGGCAATGGTTTTTATTGTGGTCGCTTCTGCATTTAAAGTCAACAGACTGTCATCTTCTTGGCTTATTGCTGTCGCATCAGAAACCGCGAGGCTTGCATCTTGAGTTTCTCGCACCGGCTGTAGCCAAGAAAGTAGGGCAGGTGCTTTAGACTTAGCTATAACGGCAGACGCTTTAACTGATAAATGACCATGACCTTGAATTTCAATAATATCACTCAAATTATGTTTTGATAGAAGTGAGTTAATTAGGGAATGCGTTGCGCCCGAAGGGCTTAATTTTCTGGCAAACAATAAGTCATCGACAAAGTCTCCTGCAACTGAATGGCTAATACCAGCCTGTTCTAAAAACTCAATAATAAGTTCACTGTTGTCCATATTGGCATTAATACTTTGTGGCTCTATCCCATTTAATGCATTATAACGTTTGATTTGTGCACGAGAGGGGGGCATTGAGCCAGGTCCTACATCACCACCAATATTTTGCGAACGTAACCAGGACCAGGTTGCCGTCATATACTCTATTTCCCTAACTGCCATAGCTGCTGCGCCAAAAAAGCGAACACTTTTATCTGCTGACTGCACATTTAATACCATTCCTTTATCATAGTTCAAGCTCAAATCGGATTCTATTTCCATACAAATTTGTCGCATTAGGTAGTCATCCTGTCCTACAGAGTAAATAAACTGATCACAGGTAATTTGCAGAGTTTTGGGATCATCTATTTCATTCGCTGCGAGCCATGGAGAGCCGAAGGCGCGGGCGAGTAGTCCCTGGTAGCCTTAGGGCCGGATGTTTTTCCGCAGGGAAAATATAAGGCCATACGAAAAGGCGTCAGTCATTGGGGAGCGTAGATTTTGAGGCCCGAAGGGG
>CANJQE010000085.1 GCA_947476305.1 Legionellaceae bacterium | reverse complement strand
TCCCCCTTCGGGCCTCAAAATCTACGCTCCCCAATGACTGACGCCTTTTCGTATGGCCTTATATTTTCCCTGCGGAAAAACATCCGGCCCTAAGGCTACCAGGGACTACTCGCCCGCGCCTTCGGCTCTCCATGGCTCGCAGCGGTAGTGATTTCCGCAGTAGATCCCCTTAATATTATCGGCTTTATTACCCCAGGGAAAAAAATTCCTGCGCTTTCTAATACACTTCTTAAAATACAAGATGGGATAATTATTGATTAGCGATTCTCTCTTATCCCTGAAGATAAGAGAGAATGTTTTTTAATGATAATGCATTTTAAAATCAAACAACTCTAAACCAATTTTGTCCAATTCCCTTTCGGAAAGAAGTTTTTCTACCTCAGGAAAAAGCTCAGTTTCTTCCTCCCTAGCGTGATGTTCTACATCGCTTTTAAACTTTAAGAACTCTTTCTTCCAAGCTTCTTCACTTTTTAGCTCCGACATTTTCTTTATTGCCTTTTCCGCATGTTTTTCTTCGCTTAATAAATGTTGTACCTCAGTGGGTAACTTATCTTTAAAATGCGGATACCATACTTTATGTTCCATTGTTTCATGGCGAAGCAAATCTTGGGCTAAAAGCTGAAATTGTTTTTTTTGCGTTGCATAGAGATGAGATTCATCACTAATAGTTCGCAACATTTTACGTACTCTATTATGTTCTTTTACTAAAAAATCAATGGCGTTCATTTTTATTCCCTCCATGAACTTAATCACTTTCACTAGCGATAAAAGCAATTTTATTTTTTAATTATATTACTGCTTGAGAAGATTAGAACTAGCACAGCTAGACAATCTTTTTTTGGTGTATACATATTAAGCCTAATAGAAAACCTTTTTTTGTCAAATTTTTAAACAAAATGAAGGTTGGGAATAAGGCATTGCTCTAATACCTTATCCCTGAAAATTTACATAGAATCAGCTTTTGCCTTCATTTTTTGTGCTATTTCAAGCTTACATTGTTGAATTTGAGAGGGAGTAAAAGTACTGTTAGGTAATGTTTTTGAGCCCTGCACTACTGGAAGAATGCACTTTTTAATCATTGTTTTTTTGTCAGTATATCCCCCTTGTTGCATACATGCTTTGGCAATAGGCATACAAGGTCCAAACGCCCATCCTCCCATAGAAACACTCATAGTAATTACTAATAAACTACCTTTAAACCATTTTTTATTCATTTTTGCTCCTTGTTTATAAAATTATTCCAATCCCTTATGAAAATTGTATATAGAAGTATAGGTAATAAAAAACTATGTGCGCTTTAAAAAATCATTTATTTGCTAGGAATGCTTGAATAGCCTCAAGTACTGCTTGTTTATCTTGTCGGATAGGGGTATGCCCGGCATGCGCAATTTTAACTTGCGTTAACTGCGGTATACGCTTTAAAGTAGCTTTGAGATCAGCCTCAGTAATTAGACTTCCTAATTCTCTACTCCCTCTAATTAAAAGTACTGGGCATGTGATTCGAGGAAATAAATCACGCTCATTATATAAGCTAAAACTAGCCTCAAATTGATTGACGATTGCCAACAACATCTCCGGATCGCATTGTCGTAAACTCTCTGGAATAGGTAATCCAGGAACAAGTTGACTGTATCTTAATCCTTGGATCAACCAATTAGCATGTTCTACTGGTCCTGAAGATAAGCGTTTCAAGGATTGTAAAGTCAGTGGTGTATCAATAATGATCAATTGATGAACTAGTTCTGGATAATAAGCAGCTAAAAGAATACCAACCATTCCTCCTAAAGAGTGACCAATGACCGTGGTAGGCTTTTTAATAAAGTCTTGAATAAAAGCATAAGTATCCTGTAAATAGTCCTGTAAGGTATAGGATTCAGCGCGTTGTGATATCCCATGACCACGAAAATCTAAAGCATAGACATGAAAATCATGAGCTAAATCAGGAATAATAGGCAGAAAAGATTGCCATCTATTTGTCGCACCATGAAGTAATAAAACAGGCTCTTGTTGATTGGAATACTCCATGTAATTAAGTATAATTCCATTACATTTACAGGTATTTTCTTTCATAAAACCCTACTTAGCCCATGTACACCAGGAGATTAAACAAGAATCTTATTTATTTTAGCTAATACGAATTGTTCTTACTTACTAGTATAGATGAACTTTAGCTATTCATATTAGCTAACAAGGATGTTTGCTTTCCTATTTCTTTTCCACAGAACATCAAAGATAATGCTCTTTTAATTTTTAGGGCTTTTTATGCGCGCTTTTTTATTGATACTTTTATTTTTCTTTAATTCCTTTGTGTTTGCTAATCCCAATGAAACATGGACTACTTTACCCTCTACGCCACGCTTACCTAAAGCAGAACAAAGCGGCTATGCGCCCATTAATGGAGTACGTATTTGGTATGCTGTTTATGGAAAAGGAGAGCCGGTTATTCTGCTTCATGGCGGTTTAGCAAATTCCAATTACTGGGGCAATCAAATACCTGAATTAGCAAAACATTATCAGGTCATTGTTATGGACAGTCGCGGTCACGGACGAAGTTCTCGTGATGAAAAACCTTATAGTTATTCTCTAATGAGTTCTGACGTACTTGGTTTAATGGATTTTCTAAAGCTGAAAAATGCGGCCATAGTAGGTTGGAGTGATGGCGCAATTATTGGTTTAGACCTTGCCATTCATCATCCAGAACGACTGACCCGTTTATTTGCTTTTGGCGCTAATTCAAATCCAAGTGGGGTTATAGAACAGGCAGCTGACAGCCCAACCTTTAAGATAATGAAAATTCGTGCAGAACAAGAATACCAACAATTATCCCCTACTCCGAATCAATATAATGAATTCCTACAGCAAATCATGCACATGTGGGAAACAGAACCTAATTTTACAGACAAACAGTTAAAGAGCATTACTGTTCCAACTTGGATAGTAGATGGTGATCATGATGAGGGAATAAAACGCGAAAATACAGAATATATGGCCGACCTTATTCCTAACGCCGGTTTATTAATTGAGCCACAAACCAGTCACTTTGGTTTCATGCAAGATCCCGAGCAATTTAATAATGATGTACTGCATTTTTTAAATAAGAAACTTAATTAACCCGAAAAAATTTTATTGTACTGTTGTAATCCGTTCGAAGTGAAATGATGAATCTTGGTGAAAAGTCAGATTTGAGTCCAGGTTCAACTAAAAAACAACTGAGAAAGCAGCATACATAGGTATGTGAGCATTTATCAGCCGTATTTTTCGTTGAACCTGGACTCAAATCTGGCTTTCCTTGGTTCAAAGTGAGGAGACTAGCTCAGTGAGGTTCATGACAGGCATCAATACAATCAACCGCAGTACGCTCAATTTGAATCGTCGCATGCTGAATACCAAATTGTTTTTTTAATTCTTCAACCCATTGTGCGCGTAGAACATCAGTTAATTGTTCTTCTGGCATGTATAAATGAACTGAAAGAGCATTTTCTTGCGTGCTCATTGCCCAAATATGTAAGTCATGAATGCCTTTCACACCCGATTTTTCTAAAAGAAAAGTACTTACTTCTGTCCAAGAAATAGAGCTTGGCACACCATCAATAATAAGCCTGAAGCTATCTGCAAATAAAGACCAAGTGCCTTTTAATATGACCAAAGCAATCAATAGCCCCACTACAGGATCTATCCATAACCAATGAGTGTAATAAAGTAATCCTGCTGAAATGACAACACCAACAGAGACTAAAGCATCATAGAATAAATGCAAATAGGCGCCACGAATATTTAAGTCCTCAGAACCTCGCAAAAATAATAAGGCCGTCGTTCCATTAACAACAATACCTATACCAGCAACAACCATGACAGCTAATGCTTGAGTTTCACTAGGTGATATAAATTTATACACAGCTTCGGTTGCAATAATCCCGCAGGTAAAAACCAGTAAAGCACCATTAACTAGTGCTGCTAAAATAGAGGTTTTTTTCAGTCCATAGGTGGTACGCTCAGTAGGTTTTCTTTTCATTAGCCCCATGGCAATCCAGGCTAATATCAAACCTAAAACATCCCCTAAGTTGTGAAAAGCATCCGCTAATAAACTGGTTGAGTTGGCGATATAGGCATAAAAAATTTGCAAAATAACAAAGAGACCATTGGCTACAATAGAAATGAAAAAGGCCTTATTATAAGTTACTGGCGTATTATGGCTATGGCCATCATGATCATGCGCATGAGACATTAGGATTGACCTTCCGTATAATAATTAACACCAATTTTAATGCGATCTCTGGTTTTTTCCCTTCTCCACGCATTGGTATCCCGTAAAGAATAAACACAACCACAATACTCTTGTTTGTAAAACTCTTCTCTTTTGGCGATTTGATACATTCGTTCTCCACCACCATTTTTGCGCCAATTGTAGGTCCAATAAACCAGTTCCGGATAACGACTCGCTGCGCGTACGCCGCTATCATTAATTTGCTCCATATCCTTCCAACGAGAAATCCCTAAAGAACTACTAATAACAGGAAAACCGTGCTCATAAGCATAAAAAGCCGTACGCTCAAAACGCATGTCAAAGCACATGGTACAACGCTTCCCACGTTCTGGCTCCCATTCCAAACCTTTTGCTCGTTCAAACCAATTGTCTTTATCATAATCTGCATCAATAAAGGGAATATTATGCTTGATAGCAAAGCGCTTATTTTCTTCCTTCCTAATTTCATATTCTTGTATTGGATGAATATTAGGGTTATAGAAAAAAATAGTGAACTCTATCTCGGAAGAAATTAAAGCCTCCATCACTTCTCCTGAACAAGGAGCACAACAAGAATGAAGTAGTAATTTATTCGCACCATTGGGTAATTCTAAACGTTCTCTGTTAATCACTTTTTACATCCAAACAATTAATAAAATGAGTTCGATAATAAACTAACTCGTTGATGGAATCCTTAATATCATCTAAAGCTAAATGCTTTGATGCCTTAGTAATACCACTTAAAATTTCCGGTTTCCAACGAATGGCCAATTCTTTTAAGGTACTTACATCTAAATTTCTATAATGAAAAAAAGCAGCCAAAGTAGGCATGTATTTATATAAAAAACGTCTATCTTGGCAAATACTGTTACCGCACATGGGCGATTTACCTTTATCAAGGTATTGCTCTAAAAACTTAATGGTTAATTGTTCCGCTTCTGATTCACTAACACTCTCTTCCAAAACTCTCTTCACTAAACCCGATTGATTATGTTGTCTTGTATTCCAAGAGTCCATATTATCTAATAATGCTTTAGGTTGAGATACTGCAAAAACTGGGCCTTCACCTAAAATATTTAAATGAGCATCCGTTACAACCGTTGCAATTTCAATAATTCTATCTTGCTCTGGCTCAAGTCCAGTCATTTCTAGATCAATCCAAATTAAATTATGGTTATTTTTCATTCGATTTCCACGCATTGATAATTGATTCAACACAAACAACACGTCTTTGATGTAATTCGTGTTTGATTGCATTACCTTTATAACCATCAGCAAGTACTGTTTTTACCTCTACTTTAGCACACTCTGCTAAAACAGTACGCCACATAGAAGCCTGATGATAAACAACCACTTTTCCTCGTCCTGCTGAGTCAGCCTGGCAAGCTATTAATACCTTAGCAAACAGTTGTGGCCTACGAAAAGCATCCAAACCATCTAAAATACTGACAATTGTCGCAGCACGCAACTCCGATATACGGTGAATCATTAGATGAAAACGGGAAACCATTATAGCTAAAGTACGATAGTCCGTTGGTATTCTTAAACGGGAACATAAGGCTTCAATTACAGGTACACCGTGTTCTTCATGACCATGATGTTTTGGCCAGGAAGTCATAGGACTTAAAGCTTTACCTAAATCATGCACTAAAGCAGCAAAACGAGTAACAGGCTCTTCTGTTAATTGTACTGCAGCCTCCAACACCATTAGGCTATGAACACCGCTATCAATTTCTGGATGATGCTTATAAGGATTAGGTACGCCAAATAAATTATTAAGCTCGGGCAGAATCACTCTTAAGGCATCACAAGAACGTAAGATCTGTATAAATTGCTCGGGATTTTTTTCGGATAAACTCTTGTGCCATTCTTGCCAAACACGTTCTGCGACGAGATGTTCTAACTCACCATTTCGTACCATAGCATACATTAATGCTCGTGTTTCATTAGCCAGTCTAAAGCCTAAATAATAAAACCGCGCTGCAAATCGAGCCACTCTTAGTACACGAACCGGATCTTCAATAAAGGCAGGGGAAACATGACGAAGTATTTTATTCTCTAAATCGCGTCGACCATGATAGGGATCTATTAAACGCTTCTGTTCATCTAAGGCCATGGCATTAATGGTTAAATCACGACGAGCTAAATCCTCTTCTAAAGTAACTGAGTCACTAAAATTACATTCAAAACCATAATATCCTGGTGAGGATTTTCTTTCAGTACGTGCTAAAGCATATTCTTCTTTAGTTTCAGGATGTAAAAAAACAGGAAAATCACGCCCTACTTGTCTATAGTTTTTTCTTAATAAATCTTCCGATTGTGCGCCAACTACAACCCAATCACGTTCCTGAATAGGAATGCCTAATAATTTATCGCGAACTGCTCCACCTACCAAATAGACTTTCATTAAATACGATTTACCTTCAAAGTGTAAGATCTGTTGACATTTTGCTAACTTAAGCCAAGATACTAGTAAATCAACAAACTCTAATTAATAGAGTTACCATTATAATATAAATTACAATCATGAGTAAAAGGCGAATTAATAAGCAACAAACAACACGTATTGAAAAAATACAGCAAGCCTATCAATCGGATAAAGAAAATCTTATTGATTCTTTAGCTGATGGTTTAGTGATTACTCGTTTTAGTAGACATGTTGAAATTGAAGATGAGCAAGGCAAAAGAATACGTTGCTCTATCCGACCAAATCTTGATGTGTTAGTTGCTGGCGATCGCATTATTTGGCAACCTGAAGGCAGCAATCAAGGTGTTGTAGTGAGCTTATATCCTCGTGCGAGTATGCTTGCACGCCCCACAGCGAAGGGTTTAAAAAAACCTGTGGCAGCTAATATTACTCAATTGATTATTGTGGTTGCTCCTAAACCAGAAATTTCATGGCCTTTGCTCGATAGTTATTTAGTGATGGCAGAAACATTAAAATTACATGCCGTTATTCTTTTAAATAAAACCGACCTGCCTTGTGATGCGATTAAAAAACAATTAATAATGGACTATGCTCCATTAAATTATCCCCTTGTTCTGCTCAGCAAAGATAGTCCTGAGGGTTTAGAAGAACTAAAAAAAGTTCTTAATCACCAAGTGAGTGTTTTTGTGGGGCAATCAGGAGTAGGAAAATCTTCTTTAATTGCCGGCATCTTGCCTCATGAGCAAAATATTATTACAGGAGAGATTTCCCTTGGTTCAGAACTCGGGAAACATACTACGAGTAATTCTTGTTACTATCACTTGCCTAGTGGTGGCGCATTAATAGATTCACCCGGAGTACGCGAGTTTAGTTTATGGGATATCGATGCAAGTACCATTGCCCAAGGTTATAAAGAATTTTCTTCCTATCTAGGGCGTTGTAAATTCCGTAATTGTACTCACGAGAATACTCCTCATTGCGCTCTGATAGAGGCATTAAAGCAGGGGGGGATATCACAAAACCGATATAATAATTTTATTAAATTATGCGCCCAATATAATCAGGTTAAATATTAAAGTCCTATTATTTCTGGCTCATTAATAAATAAAACTCCTTTAGAATTTATGATTTAACTCAAGCATAGAACTAAAGAAGAAATACTTAGGTAGGCGCACCTATAGAATCCACCCCGACACGCACACTCCGTTCTACATCTAACTCTTCGGCACAAGTAAATATTTTCTTTTGCACTTGCAATAAATAATCCAGTAATTTTCTACTTTTTATTGGATCTGCTTTTAATCGACAATCTTGACTAATCTCATCCCGATATACAGAGATCACATCATTTACACTAGTAATACCCAACGAATCTATTTTGCTTTTAACCTGCTCTATCTTACGTGAGCCAGAAAAGAAGGTAAGCGAAGCTTCACTTTTTTTACCACCATTAATTTGCTGCAAACGCTCGCCTATATGGGAAGCACAATTATTTATAAAATTAGATCGGTAGTCTTGAGTCGCATATAAATCTATTAATAGTAATAAAGCATCTCTATCGTTTGTTGCCTCTAGTCTATTTAAAAATTGATTAAATAAAATATTGATACGCATGTGCTTTTGGAATTTAGATATTGGAGGCACTTGGCAATAAGTTTGAATTAACTCATCTAAAAACCCCTCTACGAAACGTCCTACAACAGGCGTAGCTGCACGAAAACGCACTAAAGCATGAATTAATAATTTCGGGTCATGCCAACGAAAACCAAGTGAAGATAAAGAACCTTCCTTCACCTGTTCAAACCAAACGTTAAATGGGGATGAAAAAATACAAGTCCACAACCTAGATAGATTGCTGGCTTTAGACTGTGCCTCCACATTAGCCTTAAGCACCTTCTCATAAACGCTTACCATTTCTGTGTCATTATTAGCTAAAAGGGCAGGTTCAAAGGATTTATAAATACGCGCAACTTGAGGAAAGACCACGTTCTCTTTATCACAAATACTAATGGTCTCTTTATCCCAGGAAGAACATTGAAAATTGATTGTAAAAAGTGATAGCAGCATTAATCGACAGCGTGTCAGTAAAGAATCACCGGCATACGGCGCTAGGTCAGTATAAAATAAATCAACAGATGAGTTTTTAATACGTAATGCAGGATTAATGGAATACAAAGAGTTCATTAAGTGTTTTAAATCAGCATCGAGGCTATAATCCTTTGCATCTGCCAAGGCAATTAAAAAATCGACTAGATAATATTTTCTTCCCTTGATGGTAAAATGAACTCCATAAAATTGATTTATCTCATCTTTGTCATGTTTATTTAAAAAATCAAAAAAGCTATTGAGTTCGTTTGTAAATAGTAAAAAATTAGCACCAGCTTTTTTTAAAACAAAATATCGACCAATCAAGGGTAAAAAGTGGGACAATAATGATAAGGGTAATTCATTTGAGCTATTTAATTTGTTTAGTACTTTTCTTTGCACAAATTCCCAAAAATTAGAAAAATCTTCTTCTGTAACAGTAATCTTTCTTTTTGATTGACAGGCTTTTAAGCGAGAAAGTTCTTCTACAGTTAGGGTGAGAGGATCCGGTGAATCCATTCTACGCCGAGTTGATAATACATAATCCTTATCCATTAAATGCTGACATAAGCCGTGTTTTCTATATAAAATACGTCCACCATGACCCAAATATAAATTATCAGTATTGATGGTATCTTTTAAAGGAACTGAGCTAATGGGATCGTCAACATTAATAATATCAGGGAATAATATTTTGATGTAGGTAGTTGTCCATGAAGACAAGTCTTTAGCTAATGTAATCCACCGCGCATTTATCCCTTCAGGATTAAGAGTATAATCTTCATCTGTAGTTTTAACTGCAGCCCATCGTAGTGCAAATTGCTCTTCTAAAAACTGGTAATCAACCTCTGTCAAACTGCTATTGACTTCTTTGCCTGCAAAATGAGTGATTAATTGTGTATAGATCTCCGCATCACATGGAGCTCCACGCGCGGCTTTTAGATCATTCATAAATTCTTTGATTCGTGCTACTAACATGAAATTAATAAATCCATTCAGGTTTTATGTTATTTATAAAAGGAAAGTCTCGTTTCAGAAAGGAGTGTATTCTGTCTACTTTTTCCATTATCTGTAGATAATAAAACATTTTAACGTAAAAAAACAATAGATATTACCCTTATACCCTATTTAATATGAGAAAAATTACTAAATGTTGCTAATTCTTCTTTAATTTCAGTCAAATTGGGCGTAGGCGGGCTAAAAAACGTCTTTTTATAACCTTCAGAAGAGCTCGCTATAATGCATAGGAAGGGTAAGATCGCTAATATTGCTAAGACCCCTAAAATTCCTTTTATAATTGGATGTACTTGTGACCAGGTAAATGGATAAGTTTCAAATTCGATTTGTGCTTGATTAATTTCTTTTAAAATTATTTTTTTAAAAAGATAAAAAGATTGAGCACTTGGATCAGTAAAAAATACTCCCCCCTCTCTTGCTAATATACGATTTAGATTGAAGCTAGCGACAAAGGCACTCCTGTAGGGTTCACCAAAATAAATATAATCTGTATGTACTTGGCTATATATCCTTTTTACTTTAAAAACAAGACGTTCATATAATTGTCTACATTGCTCAATATTCAAGTTGTTATCTGAAATAGTTATATCTTCATTTTGATCTGGAGCTGTTTTTGAGTACATTTGGCCATTTGCGAGTAGGTCAATTTTATCTTCACTATCCCCCGGACCTTTTAACAAGCTTAAAGCTTTAGCGAACCAATTTGGATTATCTATTGGGTTTTGATTATGAGCTTTTATTTCTTCAGCATCATTCATCAATAGTGCAAATTGATTATTAAAACTATTTAACTCCTTAAGTTGAGCTTCTGATAAACGCCACCAGGAAAAAATAGTCGCATTATTTTTTACATATAAGGCAAGAGCATGTTGGATATCACAATAAAGGGGGGAAAGCTCTAGTTCTATTTGTTCTGTTCCGTGAACCTGCTGTTGAAAAATTAAAACTGCATCCGTATTAATATCTAAATCACTAGCTCCATATTTATTCTTATTATAAATATTTCTTTTGGAAAAAGTGTGTTGGGGACACGAAGTAGATAAGTTGTACTTTAAATAATTAAATTGTGGTCCTAAAATTTTTTTCATTTTAGTAAATAAAAAAGAACTGGATTGTTCGTCATTAACAATAGGAATATTAAAGTCCCCGCATAATATAACCTGATCATAGGGGCTAATAATGCCTTTAATCATTTGTTGCTGAATAAAGTTTTTAAGTTCTATACACTGAGCTAGTGTAATTTCCGTATAATGTTCTCGTGTGGGATAATAAGCCTGTAAATGGGTATTAAAAATATGATATCTAACTCCGCCCCTTATAAAAGAAGTATGTAATAGACCTTTATGAGCTATTGCATCAGCGCCTATAAAATAATCAATCGTATTATGATAAAAATAATCATAGATACTAAGATCATGTTTAGCATAGTTCTTTTTTATAAAGGTGCGAATTCCACCATTAGTAAAAGGTATTATAGAGGGATCTAAACGATATGAGGCAAGATAACCTGCTTCAAGTAAAATTTGAGCAAGAAGCTCATTCGCTGAATTATCAAATAACTCTTGCACACAACAAATATCAGGATCCTGATTTATCAAATAAGCGGCTATTGTTGCAACAGCCGCTTTAATTTCATTAAAACTACTTTTCCCCTTTATACCTATAATTGCGGGCATTAACTGAAGGTTATAGGAAATTAACTTGAAGTCCGAAAATTTAACTGTAATTGGATAGTGATCGGATAAATCAAAATTTGTATTTGAGTATTTAGGCTCATGAATAGTAATCAAGGGTAAAATTGATTTCTTAAGCGCCATATTCACCGCCCATCCTAAAGAACCTAAATTGCAGTATATAATGAAATTATTAAAGAATTAAATGAATCAATTTCTGCAGTCTGTAAATATTTATAGAAAATAAATTTGAATTAAATAGGTTGGCTAAATTACTAACCTATTTACTTTATTTTTATTCTGCCATACCGGCGCTACAATTGGCTGGTTTACCTTGTGCCTTACATACAGCGTCATCTTGTGCTTCAGTCGGTTGTTTAAACGAAACCCAGCACTGGATATTCGTGCTAAGGACCCTTGTTGGGTCAAAATGACCCATAGAGTTTTAGTCTTGTGGTGAAATCATAAACGCATCAACAGTCAGCCCCCTCGCCCGCGCAAGAAATTAGAATAAAATCCGTACTTATTCGCAGGAGAGGGTTGGGGAGAGGGTGTGTACATTGCTCATTTTAGCCTAAGGTTAAGCGAAGCATTTTTCATGAATATTTGTGAAATAAAATATTTTTTAATTTTTCCCAATATCTTGGTTGTTCTCGAGTTCCTACTTTTAACCCTCTCCCCCGCGATTAATATCATTGATTTTATTCTAATTTCTTGCGCGGTAGAGGGGGTAGTACTGTTTAAATTTTAACATTAATCTATAAATTAAAAAGTTCTTACCTTGATGGCTATGGGGCAAAATGACCCAACC
>CANJQE010000084.1 GCA_947476305.1 Legionellaceae bacterium | reverse complement strand
TCAGCGAAGGAATTTCGTGATGCAATATCAGAGTTTTTTGAAACAACAATATCTAAAATTGCTCACTCCCTTAAAGGACGGATTAACGATGACTTTCAGACCATAAAGCCAGTGCCTTCAAGTTGATTGGGTATAAAACACCATTTAATCCACTTAAAAGCCATTGTTTTGCAGCAGCAGAATAATAAACTCCTGATAGAACATCACTAGTTGATAATGATATATGTTTCCAAATAATCCCATCAGTACTTGTTTGGATGTTAGTCTTATTATCACTCGTAAGAGTACCTACGAGCACCCAACGTCCATTACCATAAGCAATAGAATTGTAGTTCTCTGCTTGATTAATCTTGTACCAATTATTTAGATTGCCATCACTATTGCCCAGTAATAAACTCTGTAAACCTTTAAGCAGCATAGAAGGGACTTGTTTAGAGTCAATTGCCATATTAAAACGATTTAAAGTGGTTGGTTGTGAACAATGAATTTTTTTATTCGAAGTACAAACTATAGGTCCTTGATTAATTAAAGTTCTCTTTGTGACACTGGGAACTTTGTACCGTAAAATCATCTGGCAACTATGTCCAGGACTGAGAATGGGATTTTTCCCGCATCCAATAGTTGTATCCATAGACATACCACTGGGTAATTGTGCAGGAAAAACCCTCACACGAGATGGCCATCTAGCAGATAAGGTGACGTTATAAGTACCAGATATTTGTTCACCGGCATTAACAACGGTTGGAGTTGCATCACCAGTTCCAGGAAATGGTAAAGCAGCTTTTATATCAAATATCGCTGTTCCCGGAGCAGCATTGATATTAGATGCTGAAATAAATATAATTAATCCAATTTTTAATAGCCATTTCATAAATAATAGTCCTTAATAGTAGTCCTTGTCTTAAACCCACGCTTTAAATTAGGTAACTCAAATTAACTAAAAATTGATTTGTTCGTAATCTGCTATTTAGTCGATTATTATTTGTTTGGAATGAATAAAGGCCAAATTGCGCATCACCTAATATCTGATATTTATATTCAAAAGCTACTAATAGCTTTTTATAGGTGTAACCTAATCCTGCTCCAGCTTCATATGCAAAGGTTGTATTAGTGTTTGATGGAAAATTTCCTTTGAGAGAAATAGCAGTTTCATTGTTAGGGTACTCTTGATAGGCGTAGGCTTTATTCCATGAAGGACCTATCCCTACCGATACATAGGGTAACCACGAGGCTTGCGGGTAAATAATTCGACTTTCAAACATAAGTTGTCGGCTTGAAACATTGTAGGAATATGTAAAGTTATCAAAATCAGGTATACCAGCCTCCCATACCTGGCCAGTAAATGAACGCGTTTGAGGAAAATAAAAAGCAAGCTCTGTAGTCAATTTTATTTTTGGCGAAGGGCTCTGAAATAGAAAGCCTCCATGAATATTGCCAGTAAATTTTCTTTTGGAGTTTTTATTAGGTACATATGCATTAATAACGTCACTACCAAATTCATCAACCGTAAAGTTAACAATTTCATTTTTTGCATTGGCAGTGTTTTTTGCACCTAAACTAAATCCAATAATAGATATTAATTCTGCGTGAGCGGAATCAAGTAGTAGTAGGCATAAAGAAAATAATAATGTTTTTTGGTTCCTCAAGACAACCTCCTGTTGGCCAGATAAATTATTAGTTTAATAGGTGTTGGGTAGAAGCTCAATCTAATATGTTAAATATTTAGATTAAATTTAATACGTGTTTTCAATTAGCAAAAAGAGCTATTTATTAGCAGAAAGAAAGGCAACCTTAAAGATATTTTTTTAAGTCTTAATATTTAATTATTTTAATAACATATTGTGTTTTAAGAACACTAATTTTCATTAATCAATCTTAATTCACTTAATATGCTAGTCCTAATTATAAGAAATAATTTTTTTTATCAAAATAAAAACTGGTCATTAAATTAACGGATAGTGCTTACATTGGAAATCAACTTATATTTTATTGGATAAATGAATTAATTAATAAGCACAGGTTTCACTTTCAAGCATAGAATATTCGATATAAACTCCTTGCTTTTTACTGAGGAACCCTACTACATGATTAATGAGGAACTACAAAAAAAGATTGAGGAACTTAGAGAGCTAATAAGAACCTACGATCATCATTATTATGTTTTAGATGAACCCTTAGTTCCTGATATCGAATACGATCGTCGTTTTCGTGAGCTGCAATTATTGGAAGAGAACAATCCGCATTTGATTACCATTGACTCACCTACCCAACGAGTCAGTGGTACTCCTTCAGAGGCGTTTAGGCCGGTTGCGCATCGACAGCCTATGCTTTCTTTGGCTAATGTGTTTTCTGAAGAAGAGCTTGCAGCCTTTATTAAAAGAGCAATTGATAAATTAGATGAGCTAAATCCTGAGTTATTATTTACTTGTGAGCCTAAATTAGATGGCTTGGCAGTCAACATTACTTATGAGCATGGTCTCTTGGTTCACGCTGCAACTCGGGGCGATGGGGCGGTTGGTGAGAATATCACTGCTAATATAAAAACTATTAGTTCTGTCCCTTTAAAGCTTCGTAGTAATAATCCCCCTGCATTTATTGAAGTGCGTGGCGAAGTGTATATCCCTAAAGCAGATTTTGAAGCTTATAATGAAAAAGCCCGGCAAACAGAAGAAAAAGTCTTTGCTAATCCGCGTAATGCTGCAGCGGGAAGTCTGCGTCAGTTAAATCCTGCCATTACTGCAAGTCGTCCTTTGGCACTTTATTGTTATTCTATTGGTGCCTATGAAGGTGAGCCTTTGCCTGATAGTCATTGGGAACAATTAGAATTACTAAAAGAATATGGGTTTCGGGTATCCTCAGAAACTCAGTTAAAAAAAGGTATAAAAGGTTGTTTAGACTATTATCAGGCTATGGCGGAAAAACGTGCAAATCTTCCTTTTGAAGTAGATGGGGTTGTGTATAAAATAGATGCGATTCATCTGCAAAAGGAGTTAGGCTTTGTTTCCCGAGCGCCACGTTTTGCTTGTGCGCATAAATTCCCGGCTTCTGAAGAATTGACGCAGTTATTAGCCGTTGATTTTCAAGTAGGAAGAACTGGTGCATTAACTCCTGTGGCCCGTTTAGAACCAGTCAGCGTTGCTGGTGTTACCGTCAGTAATGCGACCTTACATAATTTAGATGAAATTATTCGCAAAGACATACGTATTGGCGATACGGTGATTATAAGACGAGCTGGTGATGTGATTCCTGAGGTGGTTTCTGTGGTTTTAGAAAAACGTCCTGCAATAACAAAAGCTATTGAGCTTCCTCTGCATTGCCCGGTTTGTGGCTCTGATGTAGTCAGAGAAGAAGGAGAGGCAGTAGCACGTTGTGTGGGTGGTTTGTTTTGTAAGGCGCAATTAAAAAGAATGATGTGGCATTTTGCTTCACGAAAAGCAATGTACATTGAAGGCTTAGGACGAGGGCTGATTGAGCATTTTGTGGATGCGGGATTAGTTCGACATTTACCTGATCTTTATAAATTGGATTTAACGACCCTAGCAAATTTAGAGCGAATGGGTGAGAAATCAGCTACTAATCTGTTGACTGCTTTAGAGCAGAGTAAAAAAACTACCTTTAACCGTTTTTTGTATGCTTTAGGTATTCGTGAAATTGGCGAGGCCAGTGCTCGCGTTTTAGCAGATCATTTCGCTGACATCGCTGCAATTCAAGCAGCAACTATTGAAGAGCTGATGACTCTAAATGATATTGGTCCAGTAGTGGCAGAACATGCAGTTCATTTTTTCTCGCAAGCTCATAATATTGAAGTGATACAGGAATTATTAGCCTTAGGCATTCATTGGCCTAAAGTGGAAAAGAAACAAAGGGATAAGGGACACCCTTTATTCGGTAAAACGGTTGTACTAACGGGCACTTTAAAAAATATGAGTAGGGACGAGGCTAAAGCAAAATTATTAGAGCTTGGTGCCAAAGTGAGTGGTAGTGTTTCTGCTAAAACGGATTATCTGTTTGCTGGAGCTGAGGCTGGTTCAAAACTTGCTAAAGCAAGCGAATTAGGGGTGGCTATTGTAGGTGAAGAAGAAATGATGAATCTTTTGGCGCTTCATTAATAAGAGGCTTAAGGATATACTGAGCTATCAATAAGTTATACGGGAAATTGTAGTGCCTTGGATGGTATTGATTAGGATAATAATTCTACTTACATGCAGTGATTTGTATGCCTCTTCCTGGGTACTTAATAATCCTTATCCTGATGAGCAAGCCAAACAGAATATTTATTACTCTTCTTTTTCAGAGCAACCTAAGACTTTAGATCCGGCTCGTTCTTATTCTGCTAATGAATATTTGTTTATTGGTCAAATTTATGAGCCTTTATTAGAATATGATTATCTGATTAGACCTTATCAATTAACACCTCTAACTGCAGCCTCCATGCCCCAAGTACGGTTTTTGGATGAGCAGGGTCAAATTATCCAACAAGCTGAAGGAATAAAACCTGCTTATAGTGTTTATACAATTTCTATTCAAAAAGGTATTTTATATCAGCCGCATCCGGCCTTTGCTAAGAATAAAAAAGGACAGTATTTATATCATCAGCTCGCAAAAGATTATTTAGAAGAACAGGACATCAGTAAATTAACGGATTTTAACAAAGTGGGTACGCGCGAGTTGCTTGTTGATGATTACATTTATCAAATCAAACGTTTGGCCTCGCCTGCAGTGGGCTCTCCCATCTATGGTTTAATGAGCGACTATATGGTTGGCTTTGCCGAATACGGAAAAGCGCTACCACGAGTGACTACGAAGGGCGCTTATCTAGATTTACGTCAATACCCTCTAAAGGGCATTAAAAAAATAGATGATTATACTTTTGAGATCACCTTAAAAGGCCAATATTCCCAATTTTTATTTTGGTTAGCGATGCCTTTTTTTGCTCCTGTTCCTTGGGAGGCTGATCTTTTTTATTCTCAATACGATATGGATGATAAAAACTTAACCTTTAGTTGGTATCCTGTAGGAACGGGGCCATTCATGTTAAGCGACAATAATCCTAATCGTACAATGCTCTTAGAAAAAAATCCGAATTATAGAGCCGTTTTCTTTCCAGTTGCTAATTCAAATACCAATCAAGCAGTGGTATCACCTTATGCAGGAAAACGTTTACCTCTTATTGATAAAGCTATTTATACCTTAGAAAAAGAATCCATTCCCCGATGGAATAAATTTTTACAAGGCTATTATGATGCCTCAGGAATTAGTGCTGATAGTTTTGACCAAGCCTTACACATTAATAGCTCTGGTGAGGCAGTTTTAAGCCAAGAAATGCGTGATAAAAAAATGCATTTAATTCAGACGCTTGAGCCTTCTATCTATTACATGGGATTTAATATGCTCGATCCTATGGTTGGAGGTACTAGCGAGCGGGCGAGAAAATTAAGGCAAGCCATTTCAATAGCGGTGAATTATGATGAAAATATCGCTATTTTTTATAATGGTAGAGGACGCGCAGCGCAAGGACCAATACCCCCAGGCATTTTTGGTTATAAAGAAGGCGAACAAGGGATAAACCCTTATGTTTATCAATGGACTAATGGAGCAATACAGCGGCGTTCTTTGGAGGATGCTAAAAACTTATTAAAAGATGCCGGTTATCCAGGAGGGATTGATCCTAAAACAAAAAAATCACTCATTTTAAATTATGATGTGACGACTACCGGAAGTCCTGAGGATAAAGCGATTTTAGATTGGATGCGCAAGCAGTTTGCTAATATTGGTATTGATTTAAATGTCCATCCAACTCTTTATAATCGCTTTCAAGAAAAAATGCGTACGGGTGATACGCAAATTTTTAGTTGGGGTTGGAATGCCGATTATCCTGATCCAGAGAATTTTCTTTTTCAATTATATAGCCGCAACTCTAAAGTAGAATATGGTGGTGAAAATGCAGCTAACTATAACAATCCTGAGTTTGATCGTTTATTTGAATTAATGAAAAACCGTAATAATGATGAGCAAAGACAAAAATTAATTGAACAAATGCTGGAGATTGTTCGTCATGATGCGCCTTGGGTTTGGGGAATGCATCAAGAGCAGTTTACTTTGACGCAAGATTGGATTGCTAATTTTCAGGCCAATAGTATTTATTTAAGCACCCTTAAATTTGTGGCAGTTAATGTAGCTGAGCGGAATAAATTGAGAATAGAATGGAATCAACCTATTTTTTGGCCTTTAGTCTTGTTAGTTGGATTAATGCTTTTATTAATGTTGCCTTTGATATTTACCTATAGAAAAAAAGAGCGATTAGCTGCGCCAAGGATGCCTATTAAATGATGAAATATCTCTTCCGTCGATTAATTTATGCTCTTCCTATTTTATTTGCTATTAACTTATTAACGTTCGCTTTATTTTTTATGGTGAATACACCGGATGATATCGCGCGTATGCATCTAGGACATAAGCATGTTAATCAGCAGGAAATAGACGATTGGAAAATAAGCCATGGTTATAATTTACCTTTATTTGTTAACGAAAAAAAATCAGGATTGAACACAATAACCAAGACCTTATTTTTTGAAAAATCGCTGTTGCTATTTACTTTTAATTTTGGCGTTTCCGATGCCGGCCGTGATATTAGTCATGATATTAGTTATCGCATGTGGCCTAGTTTAGCTATTGCTCTGCCCATCTTATTATTCGATATCTTAGCCAATATTGTTTTTGCAATGGCGATGGCTTTTTTTCGTAGTACCTACTTGGATCTAACCGGCGTCGTCTTTTGTATTATTTTGATGTCTATTTCCAGTTTATTTTACATTATTGGCGGCCAATATATTTTTGGTAAAATATTACGTTTAGTTCCTATTTCAGGATATGACAATGGGCTTGAAGCCTTAAAGTTTATTATCCTACCGGTGCTTGTGGCGGTCATAGGGGAGTTAGGATCTGGCGCGAGGTGGTACCGGTCTTTGTTTTTAGAAGAGATAAATAAAGACTATGTGAAAACAGCTCGGGCCAAAGGTTTGTCTGAGGGCGTGGTTCTTTTTAGACATGTTTTAAAAAATGCGATGTTACCTATTTTAACAGGAATTGTGGTCATTATTCCTTCACTGTTTATGGGAAGTTTAGTTTTAGAGTCATTTTTTGGGGTTCCTGGTTTAGGCAGTTACATTATTGATGCCATTCAACAACAAGATTTTGCCATAGTTAGAGCCATGGTATTTTTAGGATCGATTTTGTATATTGCGGGATTAGTATTGACGGACTTTTCCTACATGCTTGTGGATCCTCGGGTTAGATTATCTTAGATAGAGAACGAAATGCACCTCGAATTTTTATGGACAGATAAGTGTTTTTTAGTCCTATTAAGTATAGCTATAGCTATCACCTTATTTAGTTTGCGCCAGCAACAAATCAGACGCTCCTTTGCAATTATCTTGCATAGACCCTTGGCTGTTAGTGCAGGAATTTTTTTATTGCTCTTTTTAGTTATTGCTATTTTAGATTCCATCCATTTTGATACAGGAAACGATAATGCCAATAATATGGCCGATTCTGTTTTAGATAAATTAGTTGCACCTATCGGTTCAGTTTATGAAAAAACCTATTCTGAACCCTTGGCATTAAGGATGTTTGTCAGTGAAACACAGATGGAGCAAGGAATAGTAAAACAAATTTATCCGCGTTTAGACTATGTTCCCACTGCAATCAAAACGGCAGAAGATAAACAAAAGATAATCAATCTTTGTCTGCTGAAGGGATTAGAATATTGTATTTTTGTTGCTCTAGCTTTTTGGTTTTTTAATATCATTATCAATCTAAATATGAAGAAAAAGCCTATTTTCTATTTGAGTGCCTCTGGCTATAGCACTTTTTTTACAGTGCTTACTCTTGTTTTTTTAATGGTTTTTTGTTACAGCTTATCCCGTAGTTTTCATATTTTAGGCACGGGACAAATAGGCCAAGATATTTTTTATTTTAGTCTGAAAAGTATACGTACTGGTCTGATTATTGGTTTATTAACGACTTTATTTATGTTGCCACTCGCCGTATTTCTAGGAATCGCCGCCGGTTATTTTGGGGGTTTTATAGATGATGTGATTCAATATGTTTACACTACTTTAAGTTCAATCCCAGGCGTTTTATTAATAACTGCTTCCATCTTATCCCTACAAACCTACATTACCAGTCATCCGGATCAGTTTAAAACCCTTGCGGAAAGTGCTGATGCTCGATTATTAGCTTTGTGCTTTATTTTAGGTATAACCAGTTGGACTAGTTTATGCCGCTTATTACGAGCCGAAACCTTAAAATTAAGAGAAGTAGATTATGTAATGGCCGCAAAAGCCTTGGGAAGTAATTGGTTTACGATCATAAGAAAACATTTATTACCGAATGTAATGCATATAGTGATTATTACCCTAGTATTAGATTTTAGTTTTTTAGTGATGGCAGAGGCTGTTTTATCTTATGTAGGGGTAGGGGTATCACCAATGACGATTAGTTGGGGTAATATGATCAATGGGGCTCGTCTGGAATTAGCACGTGATCCTCTAGTCTGGTGGCCCATGTTTGCTGCTTTTCTATTTATGTTCATTTTAGTTTTAGCAATTAATTTATTTGCAGATGCAGTACGAGATGCCTTCGATCCACATCAGAGTCAGATCTGAAATAGTGATAAAGAAAAACTAATTATTGAGTTACAATGGCCTTAATTAATTGAAAATGAGTTAAAGATTATGCAACAGCGTTTTGTGCATTTACGTGTGCATACAGAATTTTCTTTGGTTGATGGTTTAGTTAGAGTAAAACCATTAATGAAGTCAGTACTTGCTCGTGGGATGTCTGCAGTTGCAGTCACTGATTTCTGTAATCTATTCGCGGCGGTAAAAGTATTTGAAAATGCTGTAGCTCTAGGAATTAAACCTATTATTGGAGCTGAATTACCTTGCCATAATCCAGAAACACCCGAACTTGTTTATCCCCTAGTATTCTTATGCCTTAACAGCGAAGGCTATAAAAACTTAACCTGCCTAGTATCAAAGGCCTACCAAGAGGGGCAATATCTTGGCCAGCCTCGAATACATTTTAACTGGATAGAAGCATTCTCCCAGGGATTAATCGTATTGTCTGGAGGGCGCCAGGGGGATATCGGCCAAGCTATACTGGCTAATGACCTTCCTTTAGCAAAACAACGTGCTTTGTATTGGCATCAGCTTTTTCCTAATCGCTTTTATTTAGAAATTCAAAGAACAGGAAGACCAGATGAAGTCTTATACAATGAGCATTTAATTACTCTAGCAGAAGAGCTTCATTTACCACTTGTCGCCACCAATGATGTACGTTTTATAGATAAAGAAGATTTTGATGCCCATGAGGCAAGAGTCTGCATTCATCAAGGTCTCGCTCTTGCTGATCCTCGTCGCGTACAACAATACAGCAGCCAACAATATTTACGCTCTGCAGAAGAAATGGAGCATATCTTTGCTGATTTACCGAGCGCTATACACAATACAGTAGAAATCTCTAAACGATGCACGGTTAAACTAAATTTAGGAAACAATTATTTACCGAATTTTCCTATACCTGAAGGTTCGACCGTAGCGCATTATTTGTGTCATTTATCAGAAGTAGGTCTAGAAGAACGACTGCAGCATCTCTTTCGCCATAAAGCTCCAGAGGAGCTTAGTGCCAATAGAGATAAATATGATGAGCGTTTAGAAATTGAACTTAAAGTAATTAACTCTATGGGTTTTGGTGGCTATTTCTTAATCGTTGCTGACTTTATTCAATGGGCAAAAAGCAATGGAGTTCCGGTAGGTCCCGGCCGTGGTTCGGGTGCAGGATCTTTAGTTGCTTATGCTCTAAAAATTACCGATTTAGATCCTTTAGAATATGAATTGCTTTTTGAGCGTTTTTTGAACCCAGAACGGGTTTCCATGCCGGACTTTGATATCGATTTTTGTATGGAAGGGCGTGATCGTGTGATTGATTATGTCGCTGAAAAATACGGCAGACAAAGCGTATCGCAGATTATCACTTTTGGAACCATGGCAGCAAAAGCAGTAATTCGCGATGTGGGTAGGGTGTTTGGTCATCCTTATGGTTTTGTTGATAAATTAGCTAAATTAATCCCTTTTGAAATAGGTATCACTTTAAGCAAAGCCTTAGAGCAAGAGCCAGAACTTCAGCGGCGTTATGATGATGAGGAAGAAGTTAAGGAGTTAATTGATCTTGCCTTGAAATTGGAAGGGATAACAAAAAATGCAGGAAAACATGCTGGGGGAGTAGTTATTGCGCCCTCTAAACTTACCGATTTTACGGCTATTTATTGTGAAGAAGGTTCCACTCAAATCGTAAGTCAGTTTGATAAAGATGATGTTGAGTCTGTTGGTTTAGTAAAATTTGACTTTTTAGGATTAAGAACATTAACCATCATTGACTGGGCTGTAATAGAGGTTAATAAACAATGCCAACAAAAAGGCTTGCCTTTAGTGGATATCACCCAAATACCTACTGATGATTCCCTATCGTTTGATTTATTAAAGGCATGTAAAACCACTGCAGTATTCCAGCTGGAATCTCGTGGGATGAAAGAATTAATTAATAGACTTCAACCAGATTGTTTTGAAGACATTATTGCTTTAGTAGCCCTATTTCGACCCGGCCCTCTCCAATCTGGAATGGTGGATGACTTTATAGATATAAAACATGGACGAGCTGCGGTTGATTATCCTCACCCTGATTTAGAATCTATTTTAAAACCAACCTATGGGGTCATTTTATATCAAGAGCAGGTAATGCAAATTGCTCAGGTTTTAGCTAATTACACGTTAGGTGCTGCGGATTTACTGCGTCGCGCGATGGGTAAGAAAAAACCTGAAGAGATGGCTAAACAAAGAGAAATCTTTACTGAAGGAGCGACAGCAAGAAACGTTGATAAAGAGGTCGCTACACATATTTTTGATTTGATGGAAAAATTTGCAGGCTATGGTTTTAACAAATCGCACTCTGCAGCTTATGCCCTTGTTGCTTATCAAACTGCTTGGTTAAAAGCACATTATCCTGCTGCATTTATGGCGGCGGTGATGTCTTCTGATATGGATAATACCGATAAAGTAGTGACCTTTATTGACGAATGCGCGCACATGAAATTAAAGGTGCTTCCACCTTCAGTTAATCATTCGATGTATCAGTTTACAGTAAGCGAAGACAACACGATCATTTTTGGTCTTGGAGCCATTAAAGGAGTGGGAGAGTCTGCAATTGCTTGTATAACCGAAGAGCGTTCTCAGAATGGTCCTTACAAGGATTTATTTAGTTTTTGTCAACGTTTGGATTTACGTAAAGTAAATCGTAGAGTACTTGAAGCATTGATTAAAAGTGGGGCTTTTGATGTTTGGGATGTTGAACGCGCCGTTTTAACTGCGTCGATAGAAAAGGCATTAAAAGTTGCTGAAAAAGAGCATCAAAATCAATCCAGTGGACAATTTGATTTGTTTGCACTTTTGGAAGACGATGCTCATGAACAATCCTATATACCCGCTAAATCTTGGGGAGAAGCACAAAGACTAGATGCGGAACGTGAAGTATTAGGTTTTTACTTAACGGGTCATCCAGCCGATCAATACCGACGTGAGTTTACTGACTATATAATTCCTATCAGTCAATTAAATCCTTCCATTCAGAAGAAGGGGGCTATCTGTGGTCAAGTTGCTTCAGTTCGTAAAATCCTAACAAAACGGGGCAAGCAATTAATAATAATTGGTCTTGAAGATGCGACAGCTCGTATTGATGTTGTTGTTTTTAGTGAGGTTTTTGATGTTTTTGGTGGAACTTTAGCTTCAGGCGACATGTTAGTTATAGAAGGTGAAATAGCACATGATGACTATAATGGCGGTGTTAAAATTTCGGCCAGTCAATTATTAACTATTTCCGCAGCTCGTTTAAAATTTGCTCGTTGTTTAGAACTCCGTTTAAATCAACAAAGCGAACAAGTTGTTCCTTCATTACAATCTATTTTAAAAGCGCACAATGGAAAATGTGGGGTGCAAATCATTTATTATAATGAGCATGCGAAAGCAAGTCTTAATGTTGCCCCTAATTGGCATGTAAACCCAAGTGATGAGTTATTAGAGCTTTTAGCAAATTTGCTAGGGGTTGAACAAGTAGCAATGCAATATTAAATTCCCCTGGGGAACATTTCGTCTTTGCGAGCCTTGGCGAAGCAATTGTAAGTTAAAAAAGGATTAAACTCTCTTTACTGAGTGAAAGGAATCAAATACCGTTCACTCAGAGAGAGAAGACGTTTTCCCGCATAAGGAAGACGTACGGGTGTGAGCGACCGAGAAGCAATTGATTAACTGATCGTATGGATCATGGTACTCTAGCCCCATCTCTCGATACGTTTGAATAGTTGAATGGGATACATTACGTACGCCCGATTACAATCGCAAATACCTATCGAGATACGCATGAAATCATACAATAGCTTCATTGGAAT